>CAMZLB010000017.1 GCA_947311515.1 Candidatus Moraniibacteriota bacterium
TCCTTCTTTATTTTGTTGAGGAACACGCTCCGTATCTGACTCTGCACTTACCGGATTAACTACTAATAAGAATGCAAAAACCACAACCTGTAAACTAGAAAGTTTTCTAATCATTTTTTTATTTTAATATTTATTATATTACCCTAATAATACCATGTTCTTTCAAAAAAATAAAAACTTATCAATTAATATCTATAATAACAATAGAACATTGCTCTTTACAAGAACAAAAAAATGTGCTTTAATTAACAGTTATATAATTAAATTAATATTATGGAAAATCAATTTGAACTCAATCCCTTAATAGAACTTATATATTCACAAGGACTTCCTGAACAAATGGTTGTTGTTTTGTTACTATTTCCTATAATAGCTACATTCGTCGTACTACTTAGACAAGTTTTTGGTTTACAAGCCTTTGGAATTTATACTCCCACCATAATAACAGTTGTTTTTATGGCTATGGCTCATAAAAGTCTTGATGACTTAGCTTATCCTATAGCAATCTATATTTTTGTCATAGTTATAGGAATGCTTATGAGATTTGTATTTAAAAAGCTAAGACTTCTATATTTACCCAGAGTAGCTTTAAATTTAACCATAATTACCTTTTCTGTTTTATTTATACTTACTATTGCAGGTTTCTTTGGTATGACAGAATTTTCTTTTTTTCCTATCCTAATATTAATTACAATAGTTGAAAAATTTGTTCTAGTTCAAATAGAAAAAGGCACAAAAGTTGCAGCTTCTCTTGCATTTGAAACTTTATTTATCGCAATAATAGGATATCTTATAATGACACCAATAACTCCAATAGGACAGTATATAAGCATTGGTGTACAAGAATATCCTTATTTAATTTTATTTATAATACCAGTAAACTTAATACTTGGTAAATGGACCGGACTTAGAGTAACTGAATTAATAAGATTCAAAGAAATACTTAAAAAGATTAAAAGCTAATATAATACATATGTTTGAATTTATCTCTTCATTATTTTCTGCTTTATCTGCAAGTAAAAAGGTTCTTGGTATGAATTCTAGAAATCTAACTTACATACGACCCCATAATTTAAAAAATGCCAGAATTTTAGCTGATAATAAAATTGAGTCAAAAAAGATATTTAAAAAGAATAATATACCTACTCCTGCATTAATAGCAAAAATCAGTTCTCATGAAGAACTTGAGCAATTCAACTGGAATTTACTACCTGATTCTTTTGTTCTAAAGCCAAATAGTGGACTAGGTGGTTCCGGTATTTTAATTGTATACGCCAGAAAAAAAGGTGCTCAAAATGTTTGGATAAAATCAAATGGTAAAACTATCGCCATAAAAGATTTATTTAATCATATAAGCCATATACTCGACGGAGCTTTTTCTATAACTAATTCTGCTGACATTGCTTTTTTTGAAGAAAGATTAAAGATTTCAAAAGAACTAAAGCCTTATTCCTACAGAGGGATTCCAGATATTAGAATAATAATTTATAATAAAGTACCTGTTATGGCAATGCTTAGACTCCCAACAAAGTCTTCTGATGGTAAGGCAAATTTACAACAAGGAGGTATTGGAGTTGGAATCGATATTGCAACAGGCACAACAACAACAGCAGTACAAGGGAAAAATAAAATTATAGATTACATACCAAAAACACGAATGTTACTCAGAGGTATAAAAATTCCTCACTGGAATGAAATGTTAGAACATTCAGTAAGGGCACAAGAAGTATCTGGTCTTGGATATTTAGGTGCTGATATCGCGCTCGATAGAGATAATGGTCCTGTTTTTTTAGAATTAAACGCTCAACCAGGATTATCAATTCAAATTGCAAATATGGCAGGACTCAAAGATAGACTTGAACGAGTTGAAGGATTAAAAATAAAAAATGCAGCTCATGGAGTCAGAGTTGGAAAAAATTTATTTGGTGGTGAGATAGAACAAGAACTAGAAGAGACCTCTGGGAAAAAAGTTATAGGTTCTATAGAAAAAATAATATTTAATGGAAAAAATAATAAAAGTATAGAAGTTGATGCAAAAATTGACACAGGAGCTTATTCAACTTCTATAGATATAGACTTAGCAAAAAAACTAGGTTTTTCTGCTACTATTGAAGCCTTTGAAAAAATTAACTTAAATCAGTTTGATATAAAACCAAATAATGGATCCATTATTGAAAAAGAATTTCTTAAAAAATATAAAAATACAATACCTTTTCTTGAAACTGTTGCTGTAGTATTTGCCGCTAGTGGTTCATCAATTAGACCAGTTATAAAAACTTCTCTAGTTATTGATGGTGAAAAAATAGTTGCTAAAATTAATATTGTTAACCGCTCAAATCTTAAATATCCTGCAATAATAGGAAAAAGAAATTTACATAAATTCTTAATTGACGTAAGTAAATAATCTACCCTACACTGTAGTATACTACTAATTCTAGATTTTGTAATTCCTTTAATAATTTCTCATAAATCTAAGTTATAATTCCAAAGGTCTGTGTTTGTGTCCTTCTTTTAGCTTGTATTTTACTTAATTTACTACCCTAATTAATTTTAATTACCCACTTCATCCCATCTATCTATTTCAATTCTTTCTCCAGATGGGAACATTGGAGGTGCCTTGTCATTTAATATTGCATTAAATACTATATTTTGAACCATAAATCCATAATTAGGAGCTCCTGTATGTTTAAATTTCATTCTTTTATTACTTGCAAGTGAACCATATATTGTAAGCTTAGTTAATGATACTGCACTCCAATCAGTACCATTTGGTGGAATCCAACCAATACCTCCATTCATTGCAAATAAAGATGCATCAATATATAAATCATCTTTACTATCTCTTACAAAGAGTATATTATTTTCTGACATGAGTCCCAAAGATGTTCCTGTTGAACTACTATATTCCAAATCATTATCACCTAAATAAATACTTGGATCATAACCACTTCTAGAATCATGAGCTGCAATAGTTAAATTTTTTCCCACACCTAATGTACCATCAACCCATACATTATTTTCTACATAGATTACAGCATTATCAGCTATAGATACATTTATATTTGTACTTCCTAGTTCAGTATATGCAAGAGTCTCCTTATCATAATTAGTCACAACTGAAACGTTTATAGTTCCATCTGAATTCAGTTCTATATATCTTCCATAACCACTATCATCATAATAAAGTGAGTCTGCTATAGCCTGGTTTTTAATAGATTCAAAATCAGACACTGCATTTTGAAAATCTATTTTTTGTACTGGAAATATTGTCCCAACATTAAATGTAGCAGAACCATTAACTCCATCCACTGTAGATGTTCCATTATAATATTCTTTCACCGATGAATAAACTATATTATTAATTGTTGCATTATCTAATTCAAACCCTTCGTTTCCATGAATTGGTCCATATATAGTGGCTGATGAGTCAAATTTTGAATATTTGTTAGTAAGAATTACATATTCACTCCAAGAAGGCTTTCTGAGTCTTGCTGTGGTTATATGTTTTATATTAGGCTTATCTTTCGTCCAACCAGTTACCTTTATAGTTGACGTTGAAGGAAAATATTCAGTTGGACCCATAACACAAATAGAGTAATAACCTATATCATTACCATTTCCATCAGTATAAACTGATACATAAGCTTCTGTGCCATCAGTGTCATCTCCATCAATATCTCCATCATCATCAGAATCATAATTATCCAAACTTACATCTATATCATCGCAATTACCATCCTTATTATCATCTACTCCAATTGCATTAGCCCAAAAAGTTCCGATTTGTGTTGATGTCTTTCCCTCTAAGTTATGACCTAAATACCATCTATAAAAATAAATACCTGCCTCAGCAGCTTGTCTCGCTTGTTCTTTTGGCTCAGCATAAAAACCAAGTTTTAAATTACTAATTATAAATTGCATAATAGAAAGTAAAACAAAACTTGTTATACCTATAATTAAAATGCCATATATCATAACACTTCCTTTCTTAATTTTATTTTGAATTTTTTTTAATAACATAGTTTATGGTGAAGAAATAGAATCTTGAGCAGTTAAATTCCTAACATCTATAAATGATTGTACTTGTGTATTCTCTGCATCTTGCCTTGTATCAACGTTGATATTTAATAAAATTCTAACTAATTCAATTTCTGAAATATTTATAGGATATGTTAGCTTTGAGTTAAGAATTCTATCATAGTCAAATGTATCAGATCCGCTAAATAAACTTTCAAAATCATCAAAGTATGTAAATACTGGTCTAATATTGGTCTCTGACTCCTCTATACTAGTACAAACCGCACCAGCATACAAAAGATCTTGTTCAGAATAACATAATCCATCATCTCCAGTAAAATCTTTACCAGCACAACTCATCTTAGAAGCTACTAAATACACAGTATTTGACTCATCAGTTCCTCTTAAATAAAGATTTATATCATTATCATAATTATTTCGCTCCACTTCCTCGCTTTGCCAATCTGTTGGTCCGCCAGAATGTGTCCATACAAATCCATTTGGATTATTACAAGTAAAATACATATGTTTATCTAAATCATCCGAATTACAACCATTTGGCTTGTCAGGATCTGGACCTGCATTTATTTTCATCCTATATATTTGTGCAGTACAATTAGCATCTCCTACATTTACGCATTCCCAAAAAGCAGTATCATCTGCTGCTTCATGTCCGAATGTCTGAAATGCAATTATATCACTTATTACTCTTGGATCTTCAGTTTTAACATCATGAGGTAGATCATTTTCAATCCATAACTCATTTGTTGCTTCTACTCTAACTTCTTCAATGTTCGTAAGACTATTTAATATACCACTATTTAGTATGCTATCCGAATCATAATACATATTTGAAACTTGATTATAACTTACTTCATTAGTACTACGATTTCCAGCAGCTATAAGTACCCAACCATCCGCAGTAACTTGAGTAGAAAACTGATTACCATTTATATCAAAATAATACTGACCAGCATAATTTACATTTCTTGCCATACCAATTGAGGTAAATCTACTTCCTATTGTTCCATCAATTTTTTCAGCTAATTGATATTCATTACAAGTTCCATTACTATCCACAATTACATCATTTACCACGTATTTAGATACTGTTGTTATTGTCTCTGTTTCATCTTTATAACTCACAGGCTTTTGAGAAGTATCTGGCTCAATTATACCAACTTTAAGTTGCTGTGTTTCTAAAAAATATCTAACTCTTTCAGTAACTCCATCAGCATCATAATCTGAATAAAAAATGAATTCATTTTCTTTTGCACTTATAATTGGATATGATCCATTTTCACTAACTCTAGCTTTATTAACATATTCTACAACATCATCTATTGCATGAATTGCTACTTGCACCGCAATTCCCGTTTCTATGGTATGTCCATACACTGTCCAAAGTTTATCAAAAAGAACTGTAAAACCACCCATAACTATAACCACAATAGCTATTGTCATAATTGTCTCTACTATTGTAAGGCCCTTCAAAGTTTTTATTTTTATTATTTTTTTCATATTATGTAAAACTTATGGTGTCATACTCACAGTAAGTCCATTGAGTCCTCCAGATGTCGTGTCCTTAGTTCCATTATAAGTACTGTAGCCTGATTTACTAATTCGTATATCATACACATCTTGAACTAGAGGAACATTTTTATCATTTGGAAAATATGTTCGTCCAAATTCATCTGTCTCTTCACTTGCAACATAACCAAGAACCGTGTTTTGTACTCTTACGGAAGCATTCTTTATAGGGAATCCTGTATTAGAATCTACTACAATAACCTGTAACGAATCCACAGTCTCATCCATTACAATAAAATTACAAGGCGAAGGACTTATAGTTCCTCCAAGATAAAGCTTATTTCTATAATAACCATTATTAGGCCTCATTTTCCAAAAAGTTAAACTTGGATTATTGGATTCAAAGTCAGTTATATTTAATTCATACACACCAGAACTAGCCTCATCAAGAGCATCTATGCTACCATTTAAATCTGTGTCAGTTTGTATATCTACTGCTCCAGTTGCTCCATTCGTAGTAAATGTAGTATTAACGAAAAAATCATCGAGGTCATAAATTGTTTCATTTGGTATAGTAATTGGATTAGTACCAATAATCCTACCTCCTTCATAATCCAATTGATGTACTCCTACTATATTTTCACAATATGGATCCATTACTTGTAATGGAAAAGTATGTACTTTATCCATTACAAAAGTTTCCACTGTTCGTCTCCCTCTCTGTACCGTTAAATGAGTATTAAGCGGTTCATAATTCTGACTCACTCCATTGTATCTCTCATATGTTTTTGTTGTTTGGTAGCCTAATTTTGCTACAGTTATCTCATAATTTTCCGTATCTTGAGTACCAAAATAACTAGGTGGTACTGAAATAGTTACACTTCCATTTGCATCCGTCATCTCTGAAGATGTAAAATCTACTGTACCAACATCAGTATTACATTCATCACATAATATATCCACTGTTGCACCCATAATTGGAGCACCTTCTGAATCTACTACGTTTATGGATAATATACCATACTCAGCGACAACACCTTCAAATCCAGTTGGAGGAATAAATGTAGAAGTCAAATCTATTCTATATTTTTCATAATTACTACCTATCGCATTTACTTCTGCAACCCCATTATCAGCTCCTTTGCTCCAAAGTACAAATACCCTAACTCTCTTATAGTCATTAATATTATTATTTGTATCCGCTCCAGCAAGTCCATCGATTGGATCATCGATATAATTAATATGAGTAATAATTCTAAATACTACATTATTAATTGTCATAAATTCATCTCTATTTATCTGCCCTCCTACTGTACCAGTATCAATTAATTCATCATAAGGAACATTTCTTAATTGCTCCATTCTTTCTGCTGCAAGTTCTACTGCCATTAAACGTCTTTTTGCCTCTAATATAAGAACAGCCGACTCAGTATACATTTTATAAAATGCTAACGTAGCAATGGAAAAAAGAGTAAGTAAGGCCAATGCCTCAATTAAAGTAGAACCTTTTTTCATCTTATTTTTTTTGTTCATTAAAAACATAATTATTATCCTATATTCTCTAAAACGCTATACATTGGTTGCATCATAGCAACAGCAAAAAATCCCACAGCCCCACCAATTAAAACCATAAGGACAGGTTCTATTATGGATGATAAATTTTTTGTTAACTCATTTATTTCCTCTTCATAAAACTCAGCCATTTTCAGAAGCATTTCTTCTGTTTTACCAGTCTCTTCTCCAACTTTTGTCATTTGAGAAACTACTATAGGGAATAGCTTTGGATAAGAGCTTACCATATAAGAAAGAGTTGTTCCTTTTTGAATATTATTTCGACCTTTATGTACAGCATCTTTATAATATTCATTTGAAAGTGTATCTGCTACTACATCTAAAGAATCTACAACTGACACACCACTGGAAAGTAAAGAACTATAAATTCTACAAAATCTAGCAGTATTTATTTTAACTGTAAAGTTTTTTATAGCTGGTAAATGTAATGTAACCCAACTAAAAGTTCTCTTTCCAATATCAGTTTTAAGAAATTGCTTAAGTGCAATTCCACCCACAATTACCGCAATTAAAACTACTCCTCCATGATTCTTTAAAGCATCAGACAAGCCTATTACAAATTGAGTCATTGGAGGCAACTCTACTTCCATATCTTTAAAAACTCCCATTATTTGAGGTAATATATATGTAAGCATAACAATACCAACCATTATCATAGCAAACACAATAACTGAAGGATAAATCATTGCACCTCTAACTTTAGATTTTAATGTATGCTCTTTCTCTATTTGAATTTGTAAAATTTTCAACGAATTTTCCATAGTGCCTCCAATTTCACCAACACGAATCATATTCACAAAAAGATCATTAAATACATTCGGATATTTAGCAAGAGCATCACTAAAAGTCACGCCTTTTTGAATATCTTCATAACACTGATTTAAAATTCCTTTAAATCTCTTATTCTGAGTTTGTTCCGACAAATTAGAAATACTTTTCCCAATTGATAACCCTGATGAAATCATAACTGTCAGGTTACGTGTAAAAAATAACATTTCCTTAAGTGGGATAGTTGACATTCTATCTAAAAAACTTATCCTTAATTTCCCCTGTTCCTTTTCTGGAATTAGATGAACAGAGGTGAGTACAAAACCTTCACCTCTCAATCGATTCGCAACCATTCTTTCGTTATCTGCAATCATTTCACCCGTACGCGGCAAACCATTTTCACTTTTTGCTGTAAATAAGAATTTAGACATATTAATTTTACTTTTATTTTTATTATACCACGCACTGGGAAATTCTGCTTATTTTCTCTGTGCTTAATATTACTCTTTCGTTACACGCATAACCTCTTCAATCGTTGTGATTCCTTGTATCACTTTATAGAAACCATCATCCACAAGCGTTATCATATTATTATTTTCCCTAGCATGTCTCTCAAGTTGATCAGAAGTAGCATTTTGAGTTATTAACTTTTCTATCTCTTCAGTAACCTCAAAAACTTCAAATATTCCAGATCGTCCTTTATATCCTAAATCACCACATTCACTACAACCAATTGCTTTATAAATTGTAAAATCAGTCCACTTTTGTCCTTCTTTCATTACTCCTAAATACCTCATAGCCTTTTCAGTAAGTTCTAAATCAAAGTTTTTTCCTAGCGTATCAACCATTTTTTCATCTAGGCTATAAGCCTCTCTGCACTCACCGCACAATTTTCTAACTAATCGTTGACCGATTATAACATTTGTAGTAGATGCTATAAGAAATGCTTGCGCGCCCATATCAACCATACGCGAAATTGCTCCAGCTGCGGAGTTCGTATGCAATGTAGAAAGTAGCAAATGACCTGTCATAGCTGCATGAATGGCAATTTCCAAAGTTTCCATATCACGAATCTCTCCAACCATTAATATATCAGGATCTTGACGTAATAATGATCTAAGTCCCGCTTCAAATGTCATTCCAATCTTTGCATGAACCTGAGTCTGATTTATACTATCCATTCTGTATTCCACGGGATCTTCAATAGTGGAAATATTGACAGCTGTGTCATTTAATATATCAACCACAGTATAAAGTGTTGTAGTTTTACCAGAACCAGTTGGACCTGTGACCAAGATCATACCATTGGGCTTATTTATCTCTCTATGAATTACTTCCAGAGCTTCTCCATGAAGACCCATTTTTTCAAGCGTTAACCCAGTAGAGTCTTCCTTAAGTAAACGCATAACTATTTTTTCGCCATCAAAAACTGGTAAAATACTCACTCGAAAAGATATTTTATATTCATCTGTAACCATTTTAAATCTACCATCTTGTGGTAATCTGTGTTCATCTAACTTTAACTTTGATAATACTTTTATGCGAGCTATTATTCCTGCCTGTGTATTTTTGGGTAATCTCATAGCAACTCTAAGTATTCCATCAACTCTAAATCTCACAAGAACCTCTTTTTCTAATGGCTCAATATGAATATCTGATGCACCTTGTAAAATAGCATGTTTTATTAATGTTTTAACTATTCTAACAATTGGCAAATCAGCTGCTATCTCTGTTAAATTCTCTTCATCATCATCATCTTTTGTTATTATATCACTAAATTCTGCTTTTATTGTTTTCTCATAATTCTTGAAAACATTACTAATACTTTCTTTATATGTTACATATGGAATAATATTCAAATTTGTTTTTTTGTGAATAAAATCTAAAGTTTGTAAATCTTCTGGATCAAGCATCGCAACGTGCAAAGACTTCCCTTCTTTTTTAAAAGCAACAATATTAAACTTTTTTGCTATTTTTTCTGGAATAATTTCTAATACTTTCTCTAAAATATCCATCTTTTCCATATCAACAAAAGGAAATCCAAGCATTTTAGCAATTATCTCAGCCATTTTTTTCTCCTTAAGTATTCCTTGTTTAACAATAAATTCTCCTAGCTGTACATTTTCTTTTTGTGCATGATCAAATAACTTCACAAGCTCATTTGTTGGAAGTATATTATATTTATATAACTCATTATATAATTGTTGATTATCTACTTTCATAAAATTTATTTTTATATTAGGTTTCTTTAAAAACCTACGAAACTATCATATCTTATCTATAAAAACACTCTATACTTTATATTTTTTAAAAAGTCTATTAATCTTAGTATACCACAACTACAATTATTTGCTTTACTAAATTCATTCCTTAAACAATTTATTAAATTAACTTATTGATAAAATAAATCTAAATTTTTTTTAACCTTAACTATAGAGATTTTTTATAAATTGCATTTTGCAAAAAATATAAAATAGCCTTTAGAGTTTTGTAACTGTATTACTCAAACACAAAAACAAAGCTAATAGCTTTGTTTTTGTGTTTGAGTAATACAGTAAATTTACATCATGCCTGGCATTCCACCTGGCATTCCACCTGGTATTGCACCCATAGAAGTATCATCATTATCCTTCGGTAAATCAGTTATAGCCACTTCTGTAGTAAGTAACATACTAGCAACCGATACAGCATTCTCAAGAGCTGTTCTACTTACTTTAAGAGGATCTATGATCCCTGCTTTAACCATATCTTGTTCAAATTCATTTGTAAGCGCATTATAACCAAATCCTACCTTTGAATTAATAACCTCATTCAAAACTACACCTGAATCTCTTTCTCCAGCGTTTTCTACGATTTGTCTAAGTGGTGCTGAAAGAGCATTTATAAGAGTTTCATATCCTGCTCTATATTCATTTTCCTCTTCTTTTGGCATTGTCATTTTTCCTGCTGCTTTTACAAATGCTGTTCCACCTCCTGCAACTATTCCTTCCTCAACTGCAGCTCTTGTAGCCGCAAGAGCATCTTCCAACTTATGCTTCGTATAAGTCATTTCAGTCTCTGTAGCAGCTCCTGCTTTTATAACAGCAACACCTCCCGTTAATTTAGCTGCTCTTTTTTTCAACTTATCCACTTCATAATCAGATTCTTCAATACTAGCTAAACGTAAAATTTGAGCAGTTCTATCTTTTATAATTTTTTTTACCCCCTTTCCATCTACTATAGTAGTATTATCATTTGTAGATACAACTTTTGCAGCGCTTCCAAGCACATCTAATTCTGAGTTTTCAAGTTTCATCCCTTTATCTTCTGTTATTACAGTAGCCCCAGTAACTATAGCCAAATCTTCCAATACATCCTTTCTAGAATCTCCAAATTCTGGTGCTTTAACAGCTAATACATTTAGCGCTCCTCTTATTTTATTAAGTATAAGAGTTGCAAGAGCTTCACCATCTACATCTTCTGCGATTATTACTAAGTCTTTTTTTCCACTTCCTGAAATTTTTTCTAATAACGGCATAAGTTCTGCCATTGAAGAAATTTTCTTATCTGTAATAAGAATAGCTGGATCTTTTATTTCTGCTCTCCTACTCTCAGAATCTGTAATCATATATGGTGAAATATATCCTCTATCAAATTTCATTCCCTCTACTACATCATATGACAATCCCACTGTTTGAGCCTCTTCTACAGTGATAACTCCATCCTTTCCTACTCTATCCATAACTTCTGCAATCATATCTCCCATCTCAGGACTTTCTGCGCTTATGGTTGCAACCTGAGCCATTGCTTCCTTCGAAGTAATTTTCTTTGAACTTTTCTTAAGTAATTTAATAACTTCATTTTTAGCATCTTCTAATCCCCTTCTTATTCCAACTGGATTTATTCCAGTTTCTACAAATTTAAGCCCTTCTTTTACAATTGCTTGAGTCATAACAGTTGATGTTGTTGTGCCATCACCTGCTGCAT
Organism: Candidatus Moraniibacteriota bacterium; assembly: GCA_947311515.1. Taxonomy (GTDB): domain Bacteria; phylum Patescibacteriota; class Minisyncoccia; order Moranbacterales; genus JALWEZ01. The sequence continues at coordinate 11,854 of CAMZLB010000017.1, forward strand.
CATTTGTCTTATCTGCCACCTCACGAATAAGTTCCGCACCCATATTCTCAAATTTATCTTCAAGTTCAATTTCCTTTGCTATAGTTACTCCATCATTTGTTACTGTAGGAGCTCCAAACCCTTTATCTATAATTACATTACGCCCCTTTGGTCCTATCGTTGTTTTAACAGCATCTGCAACTATATCAATACCGTTCACTATACTTTTTCGTGCATCTACACTAAATTTAATCTGTTTTGCCATATTTTATAATAATTTAATTAAATCTTTTAGAAATAATTCAGCAGTCATTTCATACGAGTGCTAAATTACTATCTTAATTGTACACCCTTTCAAAATTTTGTCAACCATAAAATCTGATATCATAAGCTATTTATACCAAACCTAACTCGGTCTCTAGATTTTTAGATTCTTAAGTTAAAATATAAGGTTTATGGTTAAGATAAGTAGCTAAATCAAAATTATATTTTCAAAATACACTATTACTATTGGATAACTATTTGACATATTTTAAATATATAAATCTTCATCTATATATTTTATTATGTAAGTGTTCAATATTATTTAAAAATACAAAATTGGGGATAACTTGTGTATAAAACACCACCATTGTGGATAACTTATTAAATTTTTATCAATTCTTATCTTAATTTTTGTAATTCTTTTATTTCATCTCTTATCATAGTAGCTTTTTCAAAATCTAAATCATCTGAAGCCTTTTTCATATCTATCGTTCTCTGTCTTATAAATGCATCCAAATTTTCTAAACTTTCTATATCAATAAACTCTTTTGAGACTTCTGGATTTAAATCATGATCAACTATTGATTTGATATTTTTCTTTATAGTTTCTGGTGTTATACCATGTTTTTTATTATATTCTTTTTGCAATTTTCTCCTACGATTAGTCTCATTAATTGCTTTTCTAATTGATTTGGTAATTTTATCAGCATAAAGCAACACCTTCCCATCCTTATTTCTAGCTGCTCTACCTATAGTTTGAATCAATGACACTTCACTCCTAAGAAACCCTTCTTTATCTGCATCAAGAATCGCAACTAAAGATACTTCTGGTAAATCTAATCCCTCTCTAAGAAGATTAACTCCCACTAAAACATCAAATTTTCCACTTCTCAAATTTTCTAAAATCATAATTCTATCAAGTGTATCTACATCGCTATGTAAATATTTTGATTTTATATTATTATCATCCAAATATTGCGATAAATTTTCTGATTGTTTTTTCGTTAGAGTCGTTATAAGCACTTTCTCACCTTTTTGAATAATTTTTTGGATCTCAAGCATGACATCTTTCACTTGGGTGTGTGTAGGTCTTATTATAATCTTTGGATCAAGTAATCCTGTTGGACGAATAATTTGCTCTACAACTTTTTGATTATGTTCTTCTTCATATTTTGCCGGTGTTGCAGATACAAAAATTGTTTGTGGCATTCTATCTTCAAATTCTTGAAAATTAAGAGGTCTATTTTCAATAGCTGTTGGAAGTCTAAATCCTCCATCAACTAAATTTACTTTTCGAGCTCTATCACCACTATACATCCCCCCAATTTGTGGAATCGTAACATGTGACTCATCAATCACAAGTAAAAAATCATCTCCAAAATAATCTATAAGTGTATATGGAGCCTCTCCTTTTTTTCTTTCGGTTAAATACATTGAATAATTTTCTATACCATTGCAATATCCAAGTTCCCTCATCATCTCCAAATCTTGTGTAGTACGCATCTTAATTCTTTGAGCTTCTAAAAATTTATCATCTTCTTCAAACTTTTTTATTTGCTTCTCTAATTCTTTATGTATTTTTTTTAAAGATTTTTCAATGACTGGCTCAGGCACTATAAAATGCTTAGCAGGATAAATTATTACCTCAGTAAGATTCGTTCTTTTTTTACCACTTATTAAATCAGTTTCAATAATGCGAATTATCTCATTACCTCTAAAAATTATTCTAACTATTATTTCTCTACCAGCTGGAACAATTTCCAGAACTTGTCCAATTATTCGAAAACGTCCTCTTGATAAAATATCATTTCTTTGATAATGCAGTAAAATAAGTTTTTCTATTAATTTAATTCTATCAATTTTTCCATTAATATTCAAAATTATCATAGAATTTCTATAAAAAGATGGGGAACCTAATCCGTAAATACAAGAAACACTAGCAACCACAATAACATCCTTTCTACTCAAAACTGCAGCAGTAGCTGCATGTCTCAATCTATCTATCTCTTCATTTATTTGAACTTCTTTTTCTATATAGGAATCAGAACTACTAACATAAGCCTCTGGTTGATAATAATCATAATAAGAAACAAAGTATTCTACTGCATTTTCAGGGAAAAATGTCCTAAATTCTTGAACAAGTTGAGCAGCTAGAGTTTTGTTATGTGCTATCACAAGGGTAGGTTTTTGAATTTTTTCTATCACATTTGCTATTGTAAAAGTTTTACCTGAACCTGTGACTCCTAGTAAAGTTTGTGATTTCAAGCCTAAATTTATACCGTTAGTTAATTCAAGAATAGCTTTTGGTTGATCTCCTCTGGGCACGTAATTAGAATGTAGTTTGAATTTTTGCATATTTAAATATTACCACATTTTCATTCTAATATATAAAAAATACTAACAAACACACTAATTATCTTCATAATATCTATATTATTCAATGCGGAAAGTTCAACAGAGAAAACTTAAAACTTCCAATAAAACTCTTTTAGAAAACAGTATTGATTTTTTGATTAAATTTACCTTATTTGACTTTCATTTAACTATGTGCTAAAATATAACCTAGTTAGAAATTTAAATACTAACTAAGTTCTTTTATTTTAAGGAGATACAATGAAAAGAATTAGAGTTCATATTTCTAAAATAATGTTCCGGATTAACCAAGGTCCATTATTAAAAGTTAGACTTTATTTAGGATTAGAGAAGCAAGCTGTGATTATTTTAAGTAACACTTTCTTTACGGCAGGTAGCAACTTAAAAGAAATTCAAAATCAGTTAACTTATTTCAATAATTATAATAAAATTTATATTATAATTCCGGAAATAACTATGACGAATTTAGAGACAGGAGCTAAACGAGGAGGATTTCCTACGTCACGTATATCGAAAAAAGCACTTAAAGAGATTTATGCACTTGAGGAAAATTCTGAATTTACCTACTCTCTTATGGGTAATAATTTAGAAGTGACTAAAGACAATGTTACATATCTGTTTCCAAATGAAAGTAATGACTATCATTTAGCAGCTAAATACGGTATCAGAATTGAAAATCATTTACATAAGGCAATGATAAAACTACTTGTCTTAGCACAAAAGTACAGTTCTATGTATTATGATTCTTTCGTATCTAGTACAGATGGAATTTTATGTAGATATGCCTTAAGAAGGAACATAGGACACTTAGATCCTAAGCTAAAACCTAAAAGGATGTCATATGAAATTACCTGATACACACAATGTAAAAATAGTATTAGATACATCAGCATTTATAGATGATATTCTTATATTAAAAAAGACCGCAGAAAACCTAGATAATGTTATAATCTTAATTTCTGACATAGTGTATTATGAACTGAAACATTTAAAAGAAAAAGGTGGTCTAGTAGGGAAAAAAGCGACATTTGCTTTAAAGGAGATTGATTCTTATATAACATATTCTTTAAAGAATAATTATAAAATTAATAACTACAACTCCAGTATAATAACCGTACTATCTAGTAAAATAGATAAAACTCTCTCGAAGATACTCTCTCTAGACTTTCTAAATAAAACAGATGGCAATGACAATCAAATATTGTTAAATCTTTTCAATAATAGACTACAACGGTCTATATTAATATCTAGCGATAAAAAATTAAAATCTATTGCTAGAAGACGAGGCGCTTCATGTTACAGAAGTATTGAAGGTCTTATAAAGCAATCATAAAGCATACTTGAAAAGAAGTATGCTTATTTTATTATAAAAACATCTACTATTTATAGACTTAAAAAATTTAATTTATTAGCAAATAATAAGTTAGCCTTGTAGTTTTTTAAAAGCTTTATAATCCGTCCTTGATTAAATGTATATCTTGTTGAGGATATGGAAAATTTATATTATTTTTGTCAAATTCTTCTTTAACTTTTTCATTCATGTCATATTTAAATCCTAAATAATCAATTGAATTTACCCATACCTGACAATAAATTTCAACTGAATTATCTCCTAAATTTCCAAGTACTATATTATTTTTTCTATTATTTTCTTTTAAGACTCTCCTATCTTCTTTTATTATTTTTTGCAAAATACCTTTTGCTTTTTTTAAATCATCTCCATAACCAATTCCAAATACCATATCAATTCGCCTTTTTCCTGTAGCCGAATAATTTATTATTGCACCATTTGAAATATCACCATTTGGAATTATAACCTCTTTATTATCAATTGTATGTAGTATTGTTTGAAAAATTTGCAAAGTTTTAACTGTTCCAGTATACCCCTGTACTTCTATAAAATCACCTACTTTAAATGGTTTAAATATTAATATCAAAACTCCTCCAGCAAAATTTGAAAGACTGCCTTGCAATGCCATACCTACTGCAAATGCCATTGCACCAAGCATTGTGATTAATGTAGTAGTCTCAAAACCAAGCATTCCTGCCACAGAAACTAATAATATTATGCGCAAACCTATTGAAACTACACTAACAACAAAGCTCTCCAAAGCATCATCAAAATCTGTTCTCTGAAATAATTTATCAAGCCAATAAACAAAAAAGTTAATAATTTTCCAACCAATAACTAACACTAATAATGCTCCTAAAATACCAGGTCCTTCTTGAACTATAAAATCTATAATTTTATCAGTAATCAAATCTATGTTGGAATTTTGTATAACACTCATATCACGTTAAATAAAAATTAAGTTACTAAATTATAACATAAAAAATTATGTGTCCCAAATAATTCTATGATATTATTATATATAACTTTTTAGAAAACTAAATAAGAAAATCCTTTAAAAATTATTCTTATAAAATAAATCTAAAAAAATATATCTCCAGAAGTCTTTTTATAAAGTTTTTGTAAATTGTATTCTAATAAATAAAAAAGTAGTTTTTTAAAAGTTTTGTAGATTACTCTTAATATTTAACTTTTATATTATATAAAATTTTATTTCCAATTTTTTCATTAACTTTATTTATCAATATTTGTTTATTTAACCATATTTCCTGAGCCCACAATGATTGCTTAAATGATATAAAAATAATATTTTTTTTATAATATTCAGGTATTATATTTTTAACTCCTTGATTTCCATATTCTTCTCTTATAACCTTTAAAAATATATGAAAGATAGTTTTATCATCAATATATTTATTTTTTCGTTGCTGAGAATATCTTTTATTTAAAAGCGTCTGCAAATCTTTCATTTTTATTTTAATTTATTAACTTTTAACTGGCATAACAATATACGTATAATCTTTATCTATAGTAATTCCATCAACACCTCTAAAGATTATTGGTGATGACTTACTATTAATCCCTATAAAAACCCTTTCTTGAGTTAGATTTTGCAATCCATCTAATACATATTTTGGATTTAATACAATACTTTGTTCTTCACCTTCTATCTCTGCAAAAACTTCAGCTTGACCATCGCCTCTTTCTCCTGCATCAGTAGTTATTTTTATATTATTATCCAATATTTTAAATGTTACATCTTGATTTTCATTATTTGCAAATACGAGCATTATCCTCATAGCCTCTATTAACTCTTTTTTATTAACTTTAATATTAGTAATAGTTGAGGTAGGAATTATCTGAGTATAGTCAGGATAAGTACCATCAATTATCCTTGCTGTCAAGCTTGTATTTTTATATTTCAAGAAGAAATGACTATCTTCAATAGAACACAGAATGTCTTCTTCAGAATTAATTTTATTTATATAAGAAGCTAATTTCTGTGGAATAATCACACTTTCCCCTACGAACAAGTCCTTATTATTCAAAATTAATTTTGAATCTGAACTTTTTGATTCTCCTAATCTAAAACTATCTGTCGCAGCAAAACAAATATTACCATCTTTTTCTTGAAAAATTATACCAGTTAATTCTGGTCTCATATCATTTGTTGAAGAAAAATTCATGACACTTTTAAGATTATTTTGCAATTTTTGAAGATTTACTAAAAAAAAGTTATTATTATTTTTTTGTGGAATTATTGGAAATTCAGAAGAGTTTAATCCATTTAATGATGTCTTAGATGATCCGCATTTTAAAAAAAGTCTATTATTTTCAGATTCCATCAAAACATTACTATCACCTGATATCGCATTTAAAAATCCTTGTACTAATTTAGGTGGTACGACAATACTCCCTTCATGTTCAACTTTTGAGACAACTTGGGTTATAACACCTATTTCTAGATTAGTTGCTGAAAAAAATAGAGTTTCTTCTTTTGCTTCAATTAATATATTTTCCAAAATTGGTAAGGATAGATTACTCTTTACAATTCCTTCTAGTTTTCTTAAACTTTCCTTAAGATGATCTAATGTACATGTAACTTTCATATGGTGTAATTATTATATATCTATATTAATATAAAACTATTATTAATACTACTGTGTGGAAAAGTGGAAAAGTACGACTTTAATAGTATTTAAAGGATGTTTTATAAATAATATATGTGGATTAAAATGTGTAAGGTTTTGGGATAATTTGTAATCTAGGTGATAGACTAATTGTTATACACAAAGATTTAAATTTATTAACACGTTTGTTTTGGATTATACATATTTAAACACAGGTTTTCCACATATAATTTTGAGAATGTTGTGGATAATCTGTTGAAAAGATAAACTAAACTTCGTATATCTTTTCAAGTAAATAGTCTAATTCTTCACTGAATTTTTTATCTGTTTTTCTTAAAAGTTTAATCTTTTCATATGAATGTAATGCAGTAGTATGATCACGTCCTCCAAAATATTTGCCGATACCTGGATAAGACATAGCAAGTTCGGAACGCATAAAATACATGGAAATTTGACGCGGACGTACAACAGTCTTCTTTCTAGTCTTACTAAAAATTTCTTCTTTGGATATTTCGTAGAATTTTAGAATTGTATTTAGTATATCATTAGCCTGCACACCTCGCTTTTGATTGCTTTCTATTAGTTCTGCTAGAGAACTTTTTATGAACTGTATAGTAGGCTCTTTTTTTTGAAGATCACACAAAGCTATTATTCTATTGAGAGCACCCTCAAGTTCTCTGACATTATTTTTTATGTTTTCAGCAATGAATTGGATAGAGTCATTACTTATGTAAAAATTATTCTGTAAGACCTTTTCCTTTAATATAGCAATTCTAGTTTCAAGATCAGGTGCTCCAATGTCAACTATCATTCCACCTTCAAAACGTGACCTAAGTCTATCACTTAAAGTATTTATTGCTTTTGGAGGTCTGTCACTGGAAATTACTATTTGTTTATCTGACTGATATAAAGCATTAAATATGTGAAAGAATTCCTGTTGAGTTTTTTCTTTACCTGATAAAAATTGAACATCATCTATAATTAACAAGTCTATTTTTTTATATTGTTCCTTGAATTGAGCTGCTGTACCATTTTTTATTGAATTTATTAGCTCTGTAGTAAATTTTTCAGAAGTGGTATAAAGAACACGTTGTGTAGGATTTTGTTTTGAAATAGCATTACCTATTGATTGTAATAAATGTGTTTTTCCAAGTCCAACATTGCCATATATAAATAATGGATTATAGACTTTACCAACATTTTTACTAACTGCAACGCATGCAGCCTTAGCTAATTCGTTATATTCTCCCACTATAAATGTGTCAAATTGATATCTAGTATTCAAATTACTATTTGTGTTTTTTATATTATCTGACTTTGTTTGAAATGATGGAGAGATTTTTGATGAGGTATTAATCGAGGTAGTAGATTTGATATTGTTATTATCTGAAGATAAGACTGAGCAACTTATACTTGAAATAGAGGGTTCAACTTCGCGTAAAGCTTTTAATATATAACTTTGATATTTATTTTCTAACCATTCTTTAGCAAATCCATTTGGAACACCTATAACAATATGATTATTTATATATGAAATTATACATGTATTTTTGAACCAAGTACTAAAATTTGCTTTTGATATAGAGAGTTCAATAGTAGTGAGGGATTTTTCCCACAAATCATCGTGTGCCATAGTATTTTAAAAAAATGTCTAAAAAAAGGTTATGTAAGAAGATTGTAGCATAAAAAGCTAAAAAAGTCTAAAAATTTATATAAATTGTTTATATTTTGTGAAATATCTGAAAAAAATATCAAAAAGATGGTTTTTACTATTATAAATATTTATTTTATAGACTGCTTAATGATAGTGAGGCTGTAGAGTGTATTTAAATTAATTTACTTTTAGACAAGTTCTTAATATCTAATATAGCATTATTTTTAAATAACGAATAGATGCAATAAAAGTTTGACATTTATACTCGAGAATTTAAATTTGACTTAGTTTAAATATTTTGTTATACTATTGAAGTAAAAAAGTATATCGACCTATTATGAAAATGACTTATCAACCAAGTAACAAAAAAAGAAGTAGGCACGGATTTTTATCTCGTATGAAAACAAAATTAGGCGCAAAAGTTATTGCTAAAAGAAGACAAAAAGGACGTGCGAAGTTAACTGTGTAATTTCTATATTTTTTATTTAGAAATATGCTCAAAAAAAGTAAGCGCTTACAAAAAACAAAAGACATAAATTATGTTTTTAAATATGGTAAAAGAAATGTTGCGCCACATGGCGTGTTTTTTGTATACACTAAGAATTATGAAAAACATTCCAGAATTACTGTTATTATAGGTAAAAAGTTTTCATCGTTAGCTGTCTTGAGAAATAAAATGAAGCGAATTATAAGAGGTTCTATTAAGAAATTTAGTGATACAGATTGTAAATATGATATAGTTATAGGGTATACAAAAAAAAATAAAATGTTATTGTATAAAGAGGTTGAGGAAGATATTAATTTCTTGATAAGTAAGATTAATTGTTAAAATAATAAAATGAAAGAATTTTTTGGATTTATAATTTATGAGCCGATATATAATTCGTTAATTGCATTATATAGTTTTTTAGGTAGTGATTTAGGTATCGCTATAGTAGTACTTACTATCCTCATAAAGAGTGCATTGTTGGGAATGTCAAAAAAACAGATCTCATCACAAAAAGAAATTCAAAAAATACAACCTCTTATAAAAAAAATACAAAATAAATATAAAGATAATAAGGAAGAACTTGCGAAGAAAACTATGGAATTATATAAGGAGCATAAAATAAATCCAGCGGCTGGATGCTTGCCTTTAATTGTTCAAATGATTATCTTTATAACTTTCTATAGAGTTATACTTAATTTACTAGTAAAAGATGAATCTGTGATTAATTTAGATTTGTTATATTCCATTACTCCAGTAGTTAATAACGTGAATAGTATTGCATTTGGCTTTATGAATCTTACTAGCGTTAATCCTTTTTTAGCTGTTATTACAGCAATTGCACAATACTATCAAATAAAGATGATGCAAGCTAATAATGTAACGGATAAAAATAAAGAAGTTAAAAGCATGAGAGAGCTATCTAAAATAGGAGAAAAGCCATCAATGCAGGATTTTTCTGCTATAATTTCAAAGCAAATGGTTATTTTTATACCCATAATGACACTTGTAGTTGGAATGACATTTCCTGCAGGTTTAACACTTTACTGGCTCATTTCTACTGTTTTTATGATTACACAACAATGGTTTATAATGAGGAAGAAGGTATAATATATCATTTTTTAAAGAAAAATATAATAAGTTATTCAATATCTAATATATGAATGATAAAGAAAAAATTTACAAAATAATAATAAAGATTTTAAAATTATTAGAATTTGATGTTAATATTGAAATTAAAGAGAATGAGAAAGGTATTATATTTGTGATAAACTCAGAAGACTTATCTCAGTTTATAATAGGACATCACGGTGCAAATTTACATGCTCTTGAACATATTATACATGGAATTGCACGAACTAAAAAAATTGAAAGAAAATTTATAATAGATGTGAATAACTATAAAGCGAAGAGAGAGGTTCTATTGATTAAAGAAGCGTTGGAAGTTGCTAAAAAGGTTTTAAAAGATAAAAGACCTATTGTTTTAAGAGCTATGAATGCCTATGAACGTTGTTTGGTGCATACAGCAATAGAACCAAAAGATAATGTGACTACAGAAAGCATAGGTGAGGGCAGAGAAAGAAGAGTCGTTATCACACTACCGTCGGAAATGTAATTTTTCAAAGGTTTATTAGAATATATTTATACTTTTTAAATAAAAATATAAAAATTTAGCAGGAAAGTAATATAATAGACAGGTCTATTATATTAAATAAAGAATGGTATAATTAAGTTCGTGAAGGTGAGATTATATAAATATATTAAATTTACTAATGCTTGTAAAAAAAATCACATATAATATTTTGGTTAGTAGTAGTACAAAAATTCTTTCAATAGGAATTGCTTTATATGGAATCAGATTACTTGCACAATATTTAGGACCAGAGGGATTTGGAAAATATACTATAATACTTGCTTTCTTTGCTGCATTTAATGCTGTTGCTGATATGGGATTGCATCCAATAGTTACTAGAAAAATTTCCCGAAAAGACTCTAAAGAGAATGAAATTTTTAGCAAAGTATTTACTTTAAGATTGATTATATCTTTCACAATATTTTTGTTAGTACTTATATTTGTTTGGTTTTTACCATACGAGTCGGATATAAAAGTGGGAATTTTGATTGTTAGTGGAGCTTTTATGTTTGGTTCAAGTTATGGATTATTAAACAGTATTTTTCAAAAAAATCTGGCAATGGATAGGGTTGCTTTAGCTGAGTTTATAGGAAAAATTATTCAGATGTCAGTTATAGTATCTATAGTTAGATTTGAGTTATATTTTATCTATTCAATATTAGCTATATTTTTAGCAATGATAAGTAATTTTGTAATTATATTTTTATTTTCAAGGTCTTATATTAAAATTAAATTGGATTTTGATTTTAATTTCTTTAAAGTTTTTTTAAAAGAATCTATTCCCATGGGAGTTAGTGCTGTGGCAGTTTTTTTATATTTTAAGGTAGATACGATATTATTATCTTTTTTACAAGGAGCTTTTGAGGTGGGTATTTATGGAACAGCATATAAAATAATTGAGACAATGATATTTTTCCCGGCTATGGTTGTAGGATTGGTATATCCACTTTTATCTAGATATATATTTACTGAAAAAGATAAATTTCTAACAATAACTAATACTACTATAAAGTTTTTTGCATTAATTTGTATTCCAATTGTTGTGTTAGTACAGTTTTTTGCAAAAGATATTATATATATAATAGGTGGGGATGCTTACGCATTGTCAGTACCACTTCTTAAAGTATTAATTTTTGCATTAGCTAGTATATTTTTTGGTAATTTATTTACTGCTATATTACTTGCAGCAAATTTACAAAAAAAATTAATGATAATTTTATTATCTGCAGCAATTGGAAATATTATTTTAAATATTATTTTCATTCCAATATATTCTTATACTGGAGCTGCAATTGTATCAGTTGTTACAGAAATATTTGTAGCAATTACTGCTTTAATAATAGCTATAAAAGAGACGCCGATTAAATTTAAATTTAGTTTTCTATTTTTTGTAATTACGGCCAGTATTTTGATGTATGTAATATTCTTAATTCTTAATTTCAATTTATATATAAATGCACTTATAGTGATATGTTTATATCTTGTATTTATATTTTCAACAAGAGTTGTTTCTTTAAAAGACTTAAAAAAATTATTAAATAAGGATTAGATGCAAAATTTGGTTTTTTGAGTTATAATATAGTATATGACAATACAGGAGGAAAAAATAATTGTTGTTATTGTTCATTATAATAGCAATGGTCAACTTGTGGACTGTGTAAGAAGCATCATAGAGTCAGGATTTGAAGATATTATAGTGGTTGATAATAATTCTATAGACGGAACTTTGGAGAAATGTCGGGAGAAATATAAAGAGTTGTTTTATATTGAAAATTTTAAAAATATAGGATTTGCACCCGCTGTAAATATAGGAGTTAAAAAGGCGATGAAAAGTAATGCTACTCATATTTTGCTTTGTAATCCAGATGCTCTAGTAGAAAATACATGTATTAAAAAGTTGATTAAAGAATCTAACAATAAAATAGGTATTTATTCTCCACTAATTTATAATAAAAAAGATGATAGTATTTGGTTTGCTGGAGGTTATATAAATTATAAGAAACAATTGGCAACTCATGAAACAGTAAAAGAACTACCAAGAGAATCATATTATTCAGAATATATATCTGGATGCGTTATGTTAGTAAATGTACAAGTATTTCAAAAAATTGGTTTTTTAGATGAACGATTTTTTTTGTATTATGAAGATGTAGATTTTTCTATAAGAGTGCAAAAAGCAGGCTTTTGTACAAAACTTGTTCCAAGTGCAATAGCTTTTCATGATGAGCAATCAAAAGAATTAGGGGATAAAAAAATTTATTTTTTGGTACTTGCAGGCCTTAAATTTTTTGAAATACATACACCTGCATCTTGGAGGCTTCAGTGGTTTATGTATACATTAATTCGATTTAGTGTTAGTTTTATAAAATATAAATTAAAAAAACCACATTCAAAAGCTGTTTGGTGTGCATTTAAAGATTATGTCTACAGAGGTAAGAAACATACAAATTTCATTTCTAATAGTTAATTATAATAGCTCAAAAGTTTTAATTGAGTGTATTAAAAATTTAAAAGATATATCAAAAAAATATTCCTATGAAATAATTATAGGAAATAATGATAAAGAATTTCTTAAATTAAAGGAGGAGAAAGTAAAAATGATTAATAATTCAAAAAATCTAGGATTTGGAAAAGCAAATAATATAATAGCAGGTATTGCAGTTGGTCAAGTACTGATATTTGTAAATCCAGACACGTACTCGTTTAATATTAATTTTTGCGATATTATAAAGTCACTAAAGAATGGAGTGGGTATTGTTGCACCAGCTATCTTTAATGATAAAAATGAAATTGAAAAATGGTCATATGGAAAAACTATTTCTCCCTTAACTATAATTATAAATAATATATTTAAATTTAAAAATTTTTGTTATAATAATAAAAACTGTTCTGTTGGCTGGGTTAGTGGCGCAGTATTATGTATTAAACGACAGTTATTTATTGAAATTGGAGGTTTTGATAACAGATTTTTTCTGTATTATGAAGATGTAGATTTGTGTAAACGAGTCTTGGACTCAGGGTTAAAAATAATTAAAAATGATAAATTTAGCGTTACGCATATTGGAGGTTCTAGTATGAGAGAGAAAAGTATGCAAAAAAAATATTATTATGATAGCCAGTATCTTTATATTAATAAACATTATGGAAAAATATCTGCAAATATATTGAGACTTCTATGTAAAATAAAATATGGTATATGGTAGAGAAATTTATTATAATTATATATATAATTCTTGGTTTTTCTTTTGCACTGTCCCCCATAGAGGGTTTTGATGTTCAAATTATGAGAGTTTTAATTCCTTTGCTCTTTTTGCTTTGGATTGTAATAGGTATTATAAATAAAAAAGTATATGTAGCCAAAGGATTTATAAGCTTTTTTTTTGTGGGAATTTTTTTATGGAGTACAGTTTCTTTATTTTACAGTGATGTTATTTCATGGACTGCTAGAAAATTGATATTTTTTTACTCTCTTGCTCCACTTCTATATGTTTTAGTTGATATATTTAAGTCAAATAAAAAATCAGTAGATAGAGTGATTGTTGCGTTAGTTTATGGAGGCTCGCTGATTTCTTTAGTTGGAATAATACAGTTTTTTTTACAATTTCTAATTTCTCGTGATAGCGTGGCTTTAATATGGCTAAAGCTTATGCCATTTTTTTTAGGAGGAACTTTTTCAGAAAGTGTTGCTACATTTAATAGCTGGTATGTGCACGTTGCAGGAATTGATATTTTTAGGGCGATTGCTTTTTTTCCTGATCCTCATGTTTTTTCATATTATACTGGATTAATATTACCATTCGCAGTATTTTTATATTTAGAAACAAAAGAAAAAAAATGGATATTATCTACTGGACTATTACTTCTTGTTGATATATTAACTTTTTCTAGAGGTGGTGAAATTGCATTAATAGTTGGCTTTTTTGTCTTTTTATGGATATCGAAACCAATTACTAATATTAGGTTTAAGCACTTGACTATTGTTAGTGTAATTATAATTGTTTTTTTCTTTATAACTATAGGAAATGCTGTTTCTGAAAGATTTTCATCGTCCTTTAGTTCATCGGATAAATCAGTAACTCATAGGTTTGTACTTTGGAAAGAAGCTATAGGAGTATTTAAAAAAAAGCCTATCTCTGGTGTTGGACTTGGGGCATATCCTCATGAAGTAGATTTCTCAGCTGATTATCGTAAACCAATATATGTACACAACACTTATTTAGATATATTGGTTGAAGTAGGTATGATAGGCTTATTTATGTGGATGGGATTATTTTTGAGCTCTTTTTATATTTTTTGGTTAAATCGTAAATCGGTTTATGCAAGAGCTGGAATAGTAAGTCTGAGTATTCTTATGACACACAGTTTATTTGATACACCAATTTTTTCAATTCATGTATTTTTGGTTGTGATTTTAATTTTTTCAGTTGCTTCTTATTATGAACAAGATGAAATTAATATTTCAAAATAATACGATATCTATTTTGATTATATATCTCTGTGCTATTTCATTATCATTAGAATTTATTAGATTGGACCTTGGATATTTCACGGTTAGTATTACCTCAATTGCAATGTTAATATTTAGTGGTATATTAAGTTTTTTACATGGTAGTACAGTTGTTAAAAATATTAATCAAAATAAAATATCAATATCACTATTAATTTTGTTTGATAGTATAGTTTTAATAAGTTGTTTTGTAAATCTTAATACACATGCAATCGGTATTATGATTGAATGGTTTATTCTTCCCATTGTTTCATCAGTTATTGTAGTTTCTACTTTAAGTAAAAAAGAATTTTCTAAAAATATATGGAATGCTATTATACTATATACAGTTAGCATATCAGTTATTTCTTTAGGAAGTGTCTTGAATTTAGATTTTACGTATGATGGAAGACTGAAATCAATGTGGCATTCACCTAATTATTTAGCAATGATTATTAGTCCAATGATTCCACTTGTGTTGTGGGGTATAATCAGTTTAAATGACCGCATGTCACGTTACAGTGGATTATTAATACTTTTAGCTATCTTTGGAATTTTATTTGCTACACAGTCTATTTTTGGCGTTGTTAGTGTTTTTGTTGGGTTGTTTTTATTAGCCCCTTTTATTATTTCAATTAAACACATAAAAGAACATAAAAAAATATTTATAGTTATAAGTATTATTCTAACATTAGGATTATCTCTCTTATTGGTTAGTAGAGGAAGTGTGTTTATAACAAATATTGAAAGATCATCACTAATGTCTAGAGTTAATATTTGGAATGTCACGAAAGATTTAATTGGCAGTGAGTCACTAAAAGGTTACGGTTTAGACACATTTCAAGATAAATATTTAGAAAAACAAGAATTTTATGAGCCTTATCTAGAGTGGGCAGTACCTTCTGCACATAATACTTATCTAATGCTATGGTTTTCAGGTGGCTTTTTTATGTTATTTGTATTTTTAGTTATTTATTTTTTTGCAATTTTCAATCTTATAAAAAGATATTTGCTACTAAGAGATAAAAAACTTATATTAATTTTAGTGTCTATTTTAATTATTGGTATACATGGACTCGTAGACACAACAATATTTGGCATAACTATTTCTCATATATTTTGGTTATTGGTGATTGGTGCAGTCATATCTAAAAATAAATAAAACTTCTCTTAAATGGAGAAGTTTTACAATTATATTATTTTAGATAGTTTAATAAATTCTAATCAAATATTATTATAATCCATAACTATAAAAGTATAATAAATTCCTTTGTCTAGTATCTATAACTTGTTTTGATCTAAACACATTTTTTGATAGGCTTGAACTTTTTTTACATAATCTCGTGTCTCCTTAAAGCCTTCATTATCTATGTGACATTGCCAAACAGGTAATCCAGGACAGTCACTAGACTTTGCAAAAGGACCTTTTTTTCCAGATTTACTCTTTGTTCCTGCTCCAGCATTATAAGAAGCAATTAAGTCATCATTTCCAGTATCGTAGTGATATGGACCAACTGTTATCATAGTTCCTGATTGCATATTGGATGAGCCTATAGACGCATGGTCAAAAGTATAATTACGTAGTATTCTTCCATTGCTATTCATGAATCTTGCAGCTATCTCAATACTTTTTTTAGGATTACTTTTTAAAGCTGCACAGGTTCCTAGTCCATATTTAGATCCAGTACTTGGTAAAAATTGCATCATTCCACATGCTCCAACACCACTTTCAGCATTCGGGTTGCATCCTGACTCTTGAGTTCCTATTGCATAAAGTAAACATCCAAAATTTTTATCTCCACTACTAGCGCTATTAAAGTCACTCTTGTAGTTATCACAGCCAGTAGGTAGGTTTACTGGAGCTGGATCAGATTCAGTTTGAATTCCTCCCCCATCTTCTCCAATTTTTTCTCTTCCGTTAGCAGATGAAAAATAACCATCAATATTACTAGGAGCTTGTCCTAGTAATCTAGAAGGACCCAATGGATTAAAAATCATAATATCAGGATTGATTGTTAAAAATAAAATTCCAACAAAGAATGATACAATAAGTCCAATTAAAGCATTCCAGATAATTTCCTTTGCATGACCAGATCTTGATTGGTTACCGGCACTTATAATATAAAGGTAACCACCAATAGTAATCATAACTAGGGAAGCTATTGCGACTGAAGCTATGGCAAATTTAAAAATTCCTAAGAGATATTTTGAAAATGTAACATTTTCACTTCCAGCATTTCCAATAAATGGGATAGATTCCATGAGTTTATATTTTTCAACCGCAAACGTTGTTGATGGAATCATTAGTATTAGAAGTAATAATAGGATAGGTAAAATTAGTTTTTTTATATTTATTTTATAAGTCATATGTTTATTTTGATAATATTGCTATTAATTTACTGCTTTGTAACTTTCCATCTTTTAGTATAAAAGTTTTTA
Source organism: Candidatus Moraniibacteriota bacterium (assembly GCA_947311515.1). Classification (GTDB taxonomy): domain Bacteria; phylum Patescibacteriota; class Minisyncoccia; order Moranbacterales; genus JALWEZ01. Next base: position 29,150 of record CAMZLB010000017.1, read on the forward strand.
GTTTAACTGAATTACCTACATTTCCACCAATTGTTGTAACTTTATTTCCATGTATACTATGAACTATATCACAGTGACTTTTGTAATTAGTATTAGAATTAAACTGTCCGCCAGATCTACTTCCACAAATTAAATCTCCAACTTGAGGCGTGTATTCAGAAGGTTTATGAAATGTCCATCCATTTCTATTATGATAAGCATCATTTATATATTTCCAGTGTCCTGCTGCACTAAGACCTGTAACATGAGATATAAAAGCAGCGCTCCAAGGGACTTTTTTGCAATTTTGTAATGGCAATCCAGCACTAGCCCAGTAAGCTGTAAGTCTTGCTTTCATTGCAGGATCACATTCTTTTTTAGCACCTCTTCCCCAAAATATGTATTCATACATTGCTTTGTTAGCCATGGCATTTCCAGATAAACCTAAGGGTGTACCTACTGGCGATGTTTTTCCACCGATTGAATTTGAGATAGATTCCCCACTTCCTATGCTATGTCCCATTATTTTAGTTGCGATTTTTGGAGAAAAGCTTAATATATCAGGATTGATTGTTAAAAATAAAATCCCAACAAAGAATGATACAATAAGTCCAATTAAAGCATTCCAGATAATTTCCTTTGCATGACCAGATCTTGATTGGTTACCGGCACTTATAATATAGAGGTAACCACCAATAGTAATCATAACTAGGGAAGCTATTGCGACTGAAGCTATGGCAAATTTAAAAATTCCTAAAAGATATGTGGAAAAGTTAATATCCGATGAGCCTTGGGTTCCTATAAAGGGTATACTTTCAAGTAATTTATATTTTTCATTTACTGCAAGTGTTATGGAGGGCATTAGTATTATTAAAGATATAGATAAGAATACAATTGTTTTTTTCATAATAGTTATTTTGTGAGTTTTAATCTATATAATAAATTATTTATATTGTTTATAAAAAATAGAGAATCTTCATTTTCTGAAATAAATAAATTTTTAGCATCTATGTTCTCTGTTAAATTTTCTAAATCTATTAGTCTAGTTTTTTCACCGTTTATATCTACTTTCCAAAAAGTATCTTTAGTTTTAAATTTATTATTAATGTAATCATTTGGCATAATACTATTTTCTGGAATATTGGTGGGGTGTGCATAGTATATGGTTTTACTGTCTTTACTCCAGACAGATTTTTGAATTAATGTAGGAGCTAGTAAATTTTTGTACTCACCTCCATTATTGTTCATAATGCCAAGTGAAATATTAGAGGCACCTTTACTTTTTGAAGAGCCTACCAGTATATATTTTCCATTTGGAGAATATAAATAATCAGCTCCATACAATCCCTCATGAATTAAAGTAGGTTTATTAGGAGAAATTATATTCACAGTTTGTAACTTTGATTGAATAAAGCTATCTCCAGCTTGCCAATAAGCCATATTAGATGAATTTGGAACTTGCATAAATGAAGCATGCCTAAATGGAACATTTATTATTTCCTTCCAATTTTCACCATTTTGTTTTGAAATATTAATGGATCTCGAGTCGGTCTTATTGTCGAAATATTTGTATAAAATCTTATTATTTATATTACTCCAACTAGCATAATCTATTGATGAGTTAAGTTTGTGAGTTATACTTGTTTTTGAAGAATAAGTATATAAACCATCAATAGCATATATTATGAGATCATTATTATCAGGTGACCAAATTACTTTTTGTAAATTGGGAATATTTAATTTAAATAACTGTTTTTGATTAGTTCCTCTCGGGGTCATGGTCATAACCGTGCCATTTTCTGTAACATATCGAATTAGATTTGCAGAAATATCCATATCTGCAGAAAGAACACCTATGTCTGAAATGTTAAATAAAGAAGGTCGTAAATTTGTAGAGGCACTATTTAATTCAGTAGTGTCATTTTTTTTGTTATCTGCATCAGAAATATCTGAATGTGATTGATTTTTATCAGGTAATTTTGTTTTTATGATAATCGTATAGGTTCCCCATGAAATCAATACTATCAATAACAAAATTAGTGAGATAATAAATATCTTTTTCATTTTATTTTTGTTTATTCTAATATCATTTATTTATAAGTATATAATATATTTTTAATATACGCCATAGATAAATAAGATAAAAAACTAGTATTAAGTTACTAGTTTTTTATAAAATCTTTTTTTACTAAGTATTAAAAAGTTAATCTTGAATCAGTAGGAACATAAAATGCAGGTGCTCCATCTGTAAATTCAAACTCAGGCCATTTAGCTAATACATCAGCTTTATAAGTAGTATAAAGTTGCATTTTAGTTTTTGTATTGTATAAACGATATATAGGAGTTGTACCATCATCTACAAGACTTGCATAAAATATTGGTTCATCGTCTGTAAATTCAAAATCACCCCATTTATTTAGAACATGATCTCTATCTGCTTCTCCTCTAGTGTACAGATGTGTACCTGTTTTTCTATTGTATAACCTGTAAATTGGTGTTTTACCATTATCAGTTACAGAAGCATAAAAAGAAGGAAAATTATCTGTAAATTCAAACTCAGACCATTTTGTTAAAATTTTTGTTCGTTCTTCTGCGCCTCTTACGTATAAATGAGTACCTGTCTGAGTGTTATATAATCGATATATTGGTAAATAGATATCATCTATATCTGTTACATAAACAAACACAATTTGACTATCTTCTAATAACCCGTCAGACGCAGTAACGCGGACTTCATAGATATTGTCCAGGTTAGAATCTTTAGGATTTTCAAAATCTTTAACTTCTAAAAAAAATAATTCACCAGTTACAGTATTTATCTCAAATTGAGCCATATCAGGTCCACCAGATAGACTAAAAATTATAGTATCACCATTTGAATCCTCAGCTTCTATTGTACTAACTATAGTTTGGTTTTCATCAACATTTACGGAAGCAGTTGTGCAAGCCCCACAAGAATATCGTAATTTTCCTACGGAGTGTCCAGTTATGATAGGAGTACTAGTTGCAACTACTGTACCAGAACTGCCTTCATTATTTACTTCATTACTTATGCTTAGGCTATTTCCATTTTCATCTGATAGCTCAGTAGTTGTCAGATTTAAGTTCACAGAACCTTCAGCTAAACTGTGAACATGTATCGTAACTAGATGAACGTCATTGCCATTGGCGTGATTTGAGGTTGCTATACCTGCAAATCTATAATGTCCAGCTGCAAGATCATTTGCATTTGACATTATTGTATAATTAGTTGTATCAGCTCCATTATCTAACCCATTATTTCCAAGAGCTGTATCTACTGTTACTTTTGTAGGATCGAAATCAAAATACATATTAAAAGCACCAATATTTTTACCTCCTGTATCCATGTGAACTTTTATGTCAAAACCTGTATCTACAGTTGAATTGAAATTTGTGGGTGTAATCCACGTATCACCCTCTGCTGCGTAAGACACACTTGTCAGGGTAGTCATTACTAAAAAGGCAATTATTATTATAAATATTTTTTTCATATTTATTTATTTATTTATTACTTATGCTTGTATTATAACACATTAAATTTTAAATGTCTTGTATATATTCAAGGAAATAATATGACACCGATCTCCCTATACAGAAGTAAGTCCTCCAAAGCGTTTATGTGGACGTGTTATTGAGTAAATAGTTAACTTTGATTATCTTTTATCTATGACTTTACTAAAATAGTCTAGTACACTTAGGAAAAAGTCTTCTAAATAATCCATTACTATTTTATTATCTCTTGTATAGGAATTATACGTATGTGTATAGTATACCAAAAGATCAAGTATATATTGCACATATTCAAATTAACATTTTTACTATTGTTATCACAATGAATATTTTTAAATATTTCTCGGCATGCTATTTAATTTTTTAATAAGAATAGTGTCTACAAATATAGCTATTTTATTAGTGGTTTTTTCAAAAAATATTATATCACTCTTCTTGTCATTTATACTTTTAATATATACTACTAAATTATCTTAAAACTATTAAATATCAATAGGGATATAAATAACTTATATATAAAAATAAAGTTTAATAATTGGCATTATATATATTCTATAATCTTTACAAGATACGTAAAGAATTAATATAAATAATTGTTTTGTATAGGTATGGTGAAAAATAGATAAATAATAGTAAGAGAGCTTGAAATATTTAAAAAAAACAAAAATCACCTATGACTATTAGGCTCATTGGTTTATCTAGGAACTTTGAGAGATCTCTCAAGGGTTGTTTTTTAGGACTCCTGTTTTTTCATAACCAGTACCTTTCATTTTTTCTGGAAATAAGGGCTTAAATGTCATAATATCTGAGTTTATTGTATAAAATAGTACACCAACAAACATTACAACAACTAAGCCTAAAATAGCATTCCAAATAATTTCCTTTGCTCGTCCAGATTGTGCTTGATTTCCAGCACTAATTATATAATAGTATCCTCCAATAGTAATCATGAGTAGAGCTACTATTGCTATTGAGGCAATTGCAAATTTAAATACTCCACTTAGATATTTTGGTAATTGGGTAGTTTCATCAGAGATAAAAGGAAGTGGTTCTATTAGTTTATATTTAAGACTAGTATTAGCAAAAACTAAAGTTGGTATTGATAGATTTGCACAAATTATAATTATTAAGATAAATAGACTTTTTTTCATAGTGAGCTTTGCATTATTTAAAAATGATGCTACAAATTAATCTGATTTTTTACTTAAATTAAGAATAACAGATGGGATAAATAACACAATTCCAATCATAAAAATCATTTTAAGTAGAAACATTATGTAGGCAGGAGAATTTTGAGAGATAGTAGCGAATATCTTATTTGATGGAGTTGCAGCAATAGCTGCTGCATCAGTCATTTCTACTTTTACAGTCTCATCAAAAAATGTTCTACCTGAACTATCAGCTGTAATACCATAAATATTTTTTAAAGCTAGTCTTTTTCTGTTGGTTATATCATAGAATCCATTAGTCTTGACTCTTACATCTCTTTCTGAAGAAAAATTAACTGATGTAGCATCAATAAGATTTTGTTGCGCACTATTTATATACCATTCCAAACTAACTTCCGTTCCTACGCTTCCAGCTAAAAAACTAGGAATAAATGTAGATGTTACTGTAATATCACTTCCTCTAGGTGCAGTAAATAAATTATGACTAACCTCTGTTACTGCGCCTCCCTTTAAGTCCTTTTTAAGACCTCTTTCAAGTTCAGCTGCTGAACCACCAGCTACTAAAAGTAACTCAGGTGTAACTTTACTCAACACAGCATTGAATTCTATAGTTGCAGCAATTTCAGCACCATGATGAGAAGCCTCAACTGTACCTAATTCACTTAAGGTAGCTGTTATTTCATATGTGTCCACGTCTTTTGTTATAGGTATATATATAACAGAATGATTATCAGGTGTGCATTCAGGAGAAATAAATTCATTGCAGAACACTGATTTTCCATTTACTTTCCATAAAGTATTTTTTGAAGTCATGGCTATACTAGGTAAAGCAACTCTTATAACTTGATTTACTAAAACTTCACAATTAAGATGTTCATTTGCTCCTGTGCATATATCTAATTGTTTAGTATATCCAGTGGCAAGAGCATCTGTGGGTTGTGCAACAGATAAAGCTAGAGCATCTTGTCCAGAATTAGTTATTTGAAATAAATAACTAGTTTGTCCAAATCTAGATACATCACCCCTAGCAGAAGGGGCATCTGCACGTAAAGTTATTCTTACCCATCCTCTGTCCTTAGTTTGATCTTTGGTTAAATCGGTAGCTAGAGCAAACCAATTATTTGGGAAATTCTTAGACATCTTCAAAGAATCTGCTCCGATACCTTCAGAATTCAATATCCCAAATTGATTTTTTAAAAATGCTTTATCCGTGATGAGTTTGAAACCTGAAGTTTTTGAATGGCTGTACTCAACAAACCACTCGAAGTTTGTGTTATGTCTTTTAGTGGGCACATCCATATCGGAACCCGTATGAGTCAAGACACTATCAAATGTTATGAACTCAGCTGGGTTTTTTGGAATTAACTTATTGCCGGGACCTATAATTTTCACATCTAAATCTAGTTCTTCTTTTTGTCCGCCTGGAGAGCTGAAATTGTCATCATTATCAATACAAGCATTTAGGTCATCACGATCCATATTAGCTGTAAATATCTGTATACCTTTTCCACGAACAATATCTATATATGAAGCTGTATTGATAGGTTTACAACCTCCTTGCATAAATGCAAATATTGTTTGCATCGATCTATCATCATGTCTTGTTGGATTTCCAGTTCCCTCAATTACAACACCTATTTCGTCGCCTTCATGATATTCCCAAATAAAAGTAGACATTCCCTTGCCTACAATAACCTCCTCATCTAACATGTTTGGTACAGTATTATCATTTTCAGGATCTGTTCCCCAAAATCGTTCTTCTGCAGATTTAAAATTACCATCTCCTGATTCAAAGGGTATTCCAAAAGCAATTTCATTTTTAGGGAAAGGAAATAGGTGAATTTTGTTTTCATCACACGCATTAGCTAATCCAGCATCATCGCCAAATATCATGTCTGCATCACAAGTCATGGCAGGTACTATAGTTCCTTCAGTTACTAAATCATTACATGACTTAGGCTCTTCTTCACCTAGTAATGGGCAAGTGCCTTCATTGTACTTATAATTATTTAACATACAAAAAGGAAGTCCACCGTTAGGACATGTAGCGAAAGATTTTCCAAGAATTGGAGGAGAACATATAGGAGATGAAGATTCTGCACAAGTATCATAAAGTTTCAGAGCTGCTGCATCAACAGGGTCGGGACATGTTAATCTATTATTATCCATGCAAGTAGCTGAAAAACCATTAGGACAGCTCACTCCTGAATTATCGCCACCACCAGCCATTAATTCAAAAATCTCGCCCTTTTCTCTCTCATATAGATAGCAGTATTTTTTACCATTTTGTGCGTTATTTCCTCCTACGGTAGCCTTATATCCGTCATTATCAGTATCTGTTGGATATTCAGTTGTAGTTAATATAAAATTTCCATCCCCACCATTAAAAGTACTATCATAACGCATAGGATTAAAATGATATTTAATCATTTCTCTGGTGGCCATAATCTTCCAAAATTCAGGATCATCTTCTATGCCACCACCTACTTGAGTTCCTAGCTGATCAGCTAAGGGTAATGTTCCAATATCATTGAATCCTCGCAGTTTAGATTTCTTTTTGTTTCTAATATACCAAGTATAATAAGCTTCTTTAGGATTTACTATTCCCTTTGGTGTTGCAGTGGCTTTGTAATGAGTTTCATCAATTTTTGTATAATTAATAATTACTTCAGGAACCAATGTTTTTTGAGAACTTTGACCGATGCCAAGATCATTAGGATCTATTAATAAGTCATGTTCTAAAAACTTTTTAATCTCTTTGCGCACATTTACTTTAGGAGAAGACAAAAAACCAGCCTTAATAGAATAAAAAGGTATGAATAAAAGTGTTATTTGAACTACTGCAATTAAGCTAAAAAAATATTTTTTCATATAATGAATTTAATTATTAAGGTATCAAAAATTAGAAACGTAAAAAATAACATTGTGGAAAGTACAATAAAAGTATCTTTTTTGAATTTTCTAAGAATAGGTGCTGAGGCTATAAATATTAATCCAAGGAACCATTTATCCTCACTAGTAAACAAAAGTAGAGTAGTTAACACATAAGCAATAATCCAATTATTTTTATAACTAGATAGAATTTTTTTGATAAATAAATAACCTATAAAAATAGAACTTAATATTTCAAGCATGAAAATAACAAGTTCACTTAACAAAAAAGTTCCTATAGAGTTTTTAAATATAATAATAGACGCTTTATAGTCAAAAGGAATGAAATTGAAAAAAAATGCAACAATGCTAATTGTAACTCCTATTATAACACCTAGTACCAATCCAAGTATGATTTGTGAAAAAATGCCTTGTTGTATACTTTTATCACTTAGGATTTTATGAAGTATTATTTTTAAATAGAGTATTGGTATTACAAATATAAACACAACAAATCCAATAAGTTGTTCGAAGATGTTGTTAGTTGGAAAGAAAGAATACAATGCTATACAAACAATTGCAATAAATATCGAAAGTATAATCTCTAAATTATTTTTATTTTTCATGTGTAATGATATAAATCAGTTACTATACATATAATAAATATATTATAACATAGTAAGTGTAAATAAGCGACACTGTCGATAACTTATATATAATTCTAATGTTTGTATATAAAATTAAAACTTTATATTATACTTTTTAAGAGTAGAATGTCCTCTAAGAGATCTTTTTTTGAGGAGTCGTTGTAATGCAAAAACACTCAAAGCACTCCAAGGTATTAAGTTAACTAAAGGTATTAAGCTTAATAGAGGAATAATAATCCAAGTAAGTCTTCGCACTAAAAATCTTTGCATAAATGTGGAGTATCTCCATATGAAATATGATATATACATCGAAATAGAAAGTTGAAGAAATCCTACTAATATAGATAATCCAAAACCTATAGCTTGTATTCCAGTATTAGATATCCATAGTATAACTCCTAAGAATGGTATAGTCTTTAATAAATTAGTCATTAAATCAATGCTAGTAGTTAACATTGATGTTAATTGTGAGTACAAAGATAATATTAGACTAGCTAAACCAAATGCATAGACTAATATAAAGGGAGCTCTTTCAAAATGTTTTATAGCTTTTAAGGATTCCTGTACTTCTTTATTTTGTTTTGTTGTTAGGGGTTTTACTCTAGTTCTGAGAGTATGTTGTTGCTGTTGTCTTAAAAAAAGTTGGTTCCTTGAAGACCGTTCTCTCGAAACTTTGGATATTTTTCGCACAGGTCTAATTTTTTTAGTACCAGATAATTTTGGGTAACTTAAATTTTCAGTAGTTAAACTGCTCAATTTCTTTTTTATGTAGTTTTTTCTTGCAGATTTATTATTTTCTGACACAATGTTTTTTTAACCAATTAATGTCTAAAATATCAGTAAGGTGAGTTAAATATAATTAGCTCATTCTATTAGCTTGCTCAAGTTCTTCTTTTGCATTAGCAATTTCTAATAACTGTCTTGGGTCGGACGTTATTATTTGATCTTCTCCGTAAGAAGCTATTATTTTTATAGCAGCATGTTTCGTTCCAGCGAAAAAAATGCCTTCACCAACATTACTTTCTAATAGTAGGAATTTTTCATGATTGGTTAGATAAAATGTTTCCGACAAAATATCAATCGAAGAAGGAGATTGTTTTAGTAATAATTGCATTGAAGAGTTTGTTACTATAGGTTTTCCATATCTATTTGTTAAAAAATCGGAAATATCTTGTGTAATAGTGGTTAGTCCTGTGTAGTATTTTCTACATCTTTTTGCAATACCATAAAAAAAGCTTGCAGCATCTTCATTTTGCATCATGACCCAAGCTTCATCAATAATAACAAGTCTTTTTGTTAGGTTTGTGCGCATTTCATTCCATATGAACTGTAAAATGAGATACATGGCAATAGGTCGAAGCTCATCTTCTAAATCTCGCACATTGAATACTACTAGTTGATTATGAACTTGAATATTTGTATAATTATTCAAAAAGCCAGAAAAAATACCTTCCGTATATTTTTGTAGTCTCATTGCCAATGATTCAGAGCCATCCATATTATGCAACACTTCATGCAAGTCATTTAAAGTTGGGTAGTCAGAGTGTGTTTTTTTACTAAAGTCACTTGTTTCTGTAATATCGCGAATGGAATAAGTTTCTCTTATTGCATTTTCTAGAACTGTATCTTCTTCAGCGGTAACTGAGCCAAGCATTATGTGAAATAAGCCAATAAGTCCTGCTACAGTATTTCTGAAGGCATCTTCCATTCTATCGTTTTTTGAAATTCGTGGAATTTCAAATGGATTTATATGAGCGTCAGAACCCAATGAAATATTTACAAAGGTACCGCTGACAGACTGACAAAGATGTTCATATTCACTTTCAGGATCGATTACTATAATATTAGTTCCAAACATCATAGATCTAAGTATTTCAAGTTTTACAAAATAACTTTTTCCAGAACCTGATTTTGCAAATATAACCATATTTGCATTTTCCATGTTAAATCTATCAAATAATACTAAACTATTATTATGTCTATTTATTCCATACAAAAGTCCTTCATTTGAGGATAAATCTGCACTAACAAAAGGAAACATTGTTGATAGAGGTGCTGTATTTAGATTAGTTCCTGCATTTAGTCTATCTTCGGCTAAAGGTATAGTGGACATAAAGCCTTGTTCCATTCTAAGTATGGATGTTTTAGTGTATACTAACTGAGATTCTAATATAGTAGTAACCTCATTTGTATATTTATGCAATTGTTTTTTATTGTCAGCATAAAATGTTAAATATAGACCAAATCTAAAGAATCGTTCAGTTCCCATCTGTAACTTATCTCGTAAATCTTCTACATTATCCATGGCTGTCTCCAATAAAGGATCTCTAATTTTACCACTTTCTGCTTCCAAATTCATACGTGACTGAATATGAGTTGCAGATCTTTTAAGACTTCTAAGTACAGCTGTTGTTTCTGCTGGATGGATAAACATTGCAATATCCATAGGAAAATCAATATTTACAATAGGAGAGAACCAATTATTATTTAAAAATCTAGGATAAGTAATGACATAAATAGTTTTCGCTAGTGAACCGCCCAGTTGAATATAAGAAGCTTCAATCTGTACAGCACTAGGAGCAATTAAGTCTCTGACAGTTGAAATTCCTTGATTGAAGAATTTTTCTTCAGATTTAATACTTACATTTTTTTTCTTTTTCTTAAATAGCATAGTTTATTTGATGAATTTATATTCTACTTATCTCTGTCTTGTCTAAATCCTTGAGTGCTTTTTTTACAAAGGCTGATGGATTATAGGAATTGTAAAATAATTCTATAAGTTCTTCAGTATTTAGAGCTGTGAAGTGCAATCCTGTACCACCTAAGGCAGCTGCTACATGATCAACGCGTTGCCAAAGTTGGTTTTTGTGAGTTTCATAAAGTTCTTGTCTTTTTGAATTGCTACCACCTCCAAAGGCTGCGATAATTTTATCTAATATTCCTCCGTTTGATTTTTCTATAGGTGCAAAAGGTACTACTATATAGAAAAATTTACTCATTATATTTATTCTATCAGTCAAACTCTCTATAAATGACTTATATTCAAGTGTCTGAAGTCTTAGTAATTCATTGTGTTGTGTTTTTGCAGATCTACTAACTTTATTGATATATGGAGCTATATTTAATTTTCTAGAACTTATGATAATCTGAATAGGAAAGTCTAATGAGTTTAAAAAGTTTTGATATGCCATAATTATAGCATCCTGTTCATCAGAGGATTTTAGGTCGAAATTTATAGATGATACTAGTAAAACACTACGTAAATTTCCATTTTTTAAACGTACAACACCATCTTCTAAGGATTTTATATTAACAAATCTTGTTGTACTAGAATTAGAAACTTTATTAGTTGATAAGAATTCCACAATTTTTATTTTAGTTTAATTGTTATCTAATTATATCATATTCTCTGTTAATATACTAATAAGTTAAAGCTACATTCAACCTTTTATTACAACACACCCATAAATATCAATTCCAGTTTTTTCATAAAACACTTCGGCAGGTGTTTTATGAAAAAACTGGAATTGATATTTATGGGTGTGTTGTAATAAAAGGTTGAATGTAGCTTTAACTTATTAGTATATTAACAGAGAATATGATATAATTAGATAACAATTAAACTAAAA
>CAMZLB010000018.1 GCA_947311515.1 Candidatus Moraniibacteriota bacterium
CAAAAGGAACTGATTGGAGTAAGATAACAGATGAGGAATTATTGAAATCTGAATATTTGATTGATGCTAGACCACGTAAAAGACTAAATTGGAAAACACCTGTCGAAGTGTTTTATGAAAAAACTGGAATTGATATTTATGGGTGTGTTGCAATAAAAGGTTGAATGTAGCTAATAAATATTTGACTTTTTTTGTAGATGTGCTATCATTATTACGTGGTATTTTTTCTTGTAAAATATGTTTATAATTTTTGGATCCTTTCTTGCATGAATTTGAAAAATACCACAACAACCTTATAATATATATTATAAGGTCTTTTATTTTCTAAGGATTGATAATTATATAGTAATATTTGTATAAATTAACAAATTAAATTCAATAATGAAAAATTTAAGGATATGTGTAGTGATTACTTGCAAAACATTACAAGAATTATTAAGTAATTTTAAAAAACTACAGAAATTAACTAATTTTATAGAAATTCGTATAGATTACATAAAAAATATTACATATGATAAGTTAGAAAAAATTTTTGAAATCAAAAAAAATATTACAGAAGTCATAATTACTTGTAGAAGTGTTGAACATGGAGGCGAATTCAAGGGTAATTCTCTGGAGCAGGAAAAGATTTTACAAGTTTCAAATGATTTGGGTTTTGAGTATTTGGATATAGATATTAAGTTAATTGACAAAATAAATATAAAAAATAAAAAATGTAAAATAATTTGTTCATATCATGACTTTGAGTCTACTCCTAATTATCAAGAACTTTCCGACATAATTGATTACATGAGAGAGTTTGATCAAGTTGATATATGTAAGACTGCAACAATGGTAAAAGATAAAGATGATAATAAAGTTATTTATAAGATAATAAAAGAAAAAAAAGAGTTAACAGATGTTATTATCTTAGGTATGGGAAAGGAAGGTGCGGAAACTAGAACTAAAGGACTTGTTAAGGGTAATTATCTAACTTTTGCCTCACATGGAAATAATTCATCAGCTTCAGGTCAAATGGATATAAAAAAAATGAAAGAATTATTGGAAGTATGGTATAATAAATTAAATTAATAATTAATAATCTATATGTTCAAATTAGTGGCGTATTGATTTTAAAATATATAATATGGTATTAATGATGCACATAGTTATTTTGTTAGCTACATTTTATATTCTATCTATTATTTGCGATAAGTATTTTGTTAAATCTTTAGAAATATTAGCAGAAAAATTAAAAATGAATTCAGAAGTAGCTGGAGCAACACTTATGGCAGTTGGAAGTAGTGCACCTGAGCTTTTTACTTCTCTTTTTGCAGTATTTAAGTCAGTAGAATCTCTTAGTTTAGGTGCTGGTACAATTGTTGGCTCTGCTCTTTTTAATATATTGGTTATAATAGGAATTTCATCGTTTTATATGACTAATAAACAAAAGCTTTCTTGGCAACCAGTTATAAGAGATATGGTTTTCTACTCTTTTGCTATTGGATTATTACTATTTTTCTTTTGGGATGGTCAAATATTCTTATGGGAAGGCTTTGTGCTAGTTTCAGTATATGGTGTGTATGTATTTGTAGTAAAAAATTGGGCTAAGTGGCTTAAGTATGAAGTTCCCAAGTTTGATGAAGAATTTGATGTTGATGAAAACAAGGAGGATAGTTTCTTGACAAAAATGTTTTGCAGTGTTACAGATATTATAGTTCCAGACCCAGAAAAAAAGTATCTAACTAGCTTCTTGGTAAGTATTGTTATTATTGCACTTACTAGTTATTTTATGGTAGAATCCGCGGTTCATGTTGCAACTATACTAAATATACCAGGAGCTATCATAGGACTTACAATCCTTGCTGTTGGTACATCAGTCCCAGATCTTATATCTTCTATTATAGTTGCAAAGAAAGGTAAGGCTGATATGGCTGTTAGTAATGCTGTTGGCTCAAATGTTTTTGATATTTTTATAGGACTTGGATTTGTGTATGTAGTGTATTTTTTGATTATAAATCCAGATGCAACCTCAGTGCCAATTGATACAAATAACTTAATGTCAGGTGTATTTTTGCTATTTGGTACAGTAGTTGCTCTCATTTTGCTCCTTATGATGCAAAAATGGAAACTTGGTAAATATTCTGGAAGTCTACTTATATCTATGTATGTTATTTATATAATATACAATATTTATATGGTATATAAATAAATATTTTTATTTTGAAATATGACAGCAAATACAATAGGACAAAATTTTCGAGTCACTACCTTTGGAGAATCTCATGGTGGAGCTGTAGGATGTATAATTGATGGATGTCCAGCAGGCATTTTAATAGATTCAGCAGAAATCGAAAAAGAATTAAAAAGACGAGCGACTGGACAGAGTAAAATTACATCACAAAGAAAAGAGGTGGATAAAGTGGAAATATTATCTGGAGCTTTTGAGGGTAGAACTTTAGGCACTCCTCTGACCTTATTAGTTAAAAATAAAGATGCAAAATCTAGTGATTATGAATATCTAAAAGATAAATATAGACCGAGTCATGCAGATTTTACATACAATCAGAAATATGGACGAAGAGCATGGACTGGAGGAGGAAGAGCGAGTGCTAGAGAAACTACAGCTAGAGTTATGGCAGGAGTTATTGCAAAAAAAATATTAAAAAATATTTGTGATATAGAAATTTTGACATATGTTATACAAGTAGGAGAAGAAAGAGCTAATATAGAACTTGATGAAATAACTTACGAAAAAATAGAATCAAATATAATTAGATGTCCAGAGGAAGAGAGTTCTAGAAAAATGATTAAGTTAATTGAAGAAGTTAAGAGAGAAGGGGATTCTGTAGGAGGTGTGATTGAGTGTGTAATAAAAAATATACCTTCTGGATTGGGTGAGCCTGTTTTTGATAAACTGAGTGCTGATTTAGCACATGCTTGCATGTCTATTCCTGCAACTAAAGGATTTGAAATTGGTAGTGGGTTTGAGGGAGCTAAAATGAAGGGAAGTGAACATAATGATTCTTTTTGTATTAGTAGAGGTAATATTAGTACGAAGACTAATTATTCAGGAGGAATCCAAGGAGGTATTTCAAATGGACAAAATATTATATTAAGGATTGCATTTAAGCCTACCTCTACAATATTAAAAACTCAAGAAACGGTAAATGAATCAGGTGAAGAGATATTATTGGATAATGTAAGAGGAAGACATGATCCTTGCGTAGTGCCTAGAGCAGTACCTATTGTTGAATCTATGATTTTGATTACTTTAATTGATCATCATATGAGAAATGTAGCTCAAAATAATTTATTTTAAATTTAAAATTATAAAAATGTTTGAATACCGTAATTACAATAGTGATAAAAATATAGTAGAAAAACATACAAAGGAAATTGAAGAAATAAAGGACTTTACAAGATTAGAGTTTGAAAGACGAAAATTTTTACTTAAAAGTGCTTTGAGTGATTTAGATATTTCAGAATCTTTAATTGTTTTAGCTCCGCCTCTTTTAGAAAGAACTGATTTAGGGCATAGTTTTGATTTAGAATTTATATTTTTAGGGAGTTTGAATCAACAATTAGAATTAGAGCGTAGATTATTGAATTTTTATAAAATTTCACCTAATATTACTTCTATAAATTCTAACGAAATAAAAGACATGCATGATAATTTTCCAGAACTTTATGAATTAATTGAGGATAAAAATAATTTAAATTCCAGTCATTTATCTAAAAGTATAATTGATTCTATTAATGAAAAATATTGGGATACTGCTCCTATCATAGAACAGAAAATGAGAAAAATATTAACCAAAGAAGAAAAAATAGAATTAAAAAAAGAAAGAATAGAAATAGGAGAAAAATTTATAAAGGAAATAGAAGAAAAAATGAGCGTAAGTGAATACATTTTTTCAGGTTCTATGATGAATAATATGGAAAGATTTGGTATTAACTCTGATATAGATTTAGAAGTTGTTTTGGATATTAAAAATGAACAAGCTAAAAAAAGTGCATTTTTATTAACTAGACTTTACTTGAAATGGAAATATATTAAAGAGTATGGTGTTGAAGTAGATTGTCATTATTCATTTGTTAATTAAAATTTATGATTACTTTTACAGAAGCTTTGGTAAAGGGTAAAATAGCAGAAACGATTTTTGAACAAATGTTGAGAAATACTAAATTTAAAAATAAAAAAGGAGAGAATGAAAGTGTATTTACAGTTCTTCACTTCGGATATGAACATGTTTTACCAGAATTAGCTAAAGATAGATATATAAGAGAAAAAGAGGGAAATATAGTTTTAGATGCTATAAGAACAGCGCCAGATTTTGCAGTTGTAAATAATCAAACCAAAGAAGTTAGTTTGATTGAAGTGAAATATAGATTTAAGCACGATGAACATTTTGTATTAGAAATTGCAAAAAAAATGGAGAAATCATGGATAACAGCAAAATTATTTTTAGCTACACCTGATGGATTCTTTTTTGATGATATTAAATCTATTATAAAAAACAAAGGTAAAATGGAAAGATTGTTTCATCCTAATATTTCAAAAGAAATGCAACAAAAATATTTAAAATTATTAATTAAATATGAAAATTAATAAAATAGTTGACTTTTTTTTAAATGATAGTATAATAAAAAATATTGTTACTTTATAGTAATGTTTATGACATCAGAGAAGCATAGTAAAATTAGAAAAGAAATTTCACTTATGTCGTTTACTGTAGAATTAGCTTTTATATTAGCTGTTCCTATGATTGTCTTAGCTTTTTTAGGACATATTCTAGATAAAGCTATTGATAGTGGTTTTTTATTTTTGATTATATTTACGACAGTTGGTATAATAATTTCAAGTATGATAACTGTCAAAAAGGTAACTTCTATACTTAATCAAGTTAATAAGGATTACGAAGATTTACAAAAAGAAGATGAAGAAGAGAGAGAGTAACTAGACTTAATTTACGAATAAATTAATGAGTGAATCAATATCACAACACACAAATACTGTAGCTGAGCATGTTGCAGGTCCTCATATCGCTATTGCTGCAGAGAAATTAGGTGAATTTTTTGGAATTACTATATCAAATACTCTTTTGATGAGTTGGTTTGTTATGGCTATATTGATTGTTATAGCAATTGTGGTTAATCGCTTAATTTCAGAGAAAAATCCAGGAAAATTACAAATGTTTTTTGAAATGCTTTTTGAATTTATATTAGATTTTATTGATGAAGTTTTTGAAAACAGGAAAATGACAATAGCATTTTTTCCACTTTTAGTAACTGTGTTTTTATTCATTTGGCTTTCGAACTGGACTGAGTTTTTACCAGGAGTGAGTAGTATTACTTTTGAGACAATTAATGGAATTCAGCCGTTACTTAGAAGTGTGAATACAGACTTGAATGTGACTATAGCGCTTGCTCTTATAGTGTTTGTTGTTATAGAGTGGACTGGTATAAAACGTCTAGGATTTTTCCAGTATGGAAAGAAATTTATAAATTTTTCATCGCCGTTAAATTTTTTCATAGGGTTAATAGAGCTCGTTAGTGAAATTGCAAAACTTATATCTTTTTCTTTTCGTTTATTTGGAAATATATTTGCTGGAGAGGTTTTGATTGCTGTTACAGTATTCTTCATACCATTTTTCTTACCTGTACCACTTATGATGTTTGAATTATTCGTTGGGTTTATACAGGCAGCAGTATTTTCATTACTAACCTTATTTTTTGTTAAAATTGCTATTACAAAATCAGAACATTGATAAGTTTTGAATTAAGTTTTAGGCTTTAGGAATTAGTAATTTTCTCTGATTCTTAATTCTAACCCGTAATTCATAAATAAAATAATCATATGGAATTAGAAGCAGCAAAAGTCATTGCAATGGGACTTGCAATAGGACTTGGAACAATCGGTCCTGGTTTAGGTATAGGTATTATTGTCAGTAAGGCTCTAGAGGCCATGGGGAGAAATCCTGAAATGGCAGGAAAACTTCAAGCAACAATGTTTATAGGAATTGCCTTTACAGAGGCTTTAGGTATTTTTGCTTTAGTAATTGCGTTTATTGCAAAATTTGTTGGATAATTAATTACGTTACTATCAGGTTTAATTTTTATTAAATGTCATGATAGTATTATTTTGAACTATTATGGATATTTTTGGACAATTTGGAATTGATATAAAGTTATTAAGTATACAGATTTTTAACTTTATAATTCTTTTAGTTATTTTACAAAGACTTCTGTACAAGCCTCTTATTAAGATTTTGGAAGATAGGAGAAAAAATATAGAAGAAGGCATAAAAAAACTTGAAAATATTGAGAAAAAATCTAAAGAATTAAAAGATAAAACAGAGGATGATTTAATGGAAGCTAGAAAAAAATCTCAGGAAATTATTGCAAGAGCAGAGAGGCAAGCGAGCGAAACTAGAAAAAATGCCCAAGAAGATGCTCATGAACAGGCAAATGAGATAATTTCTCAAGCAAAAAAGTCGATTGCGTTAGAAAAAGAATCACTTATTAACTCAGTACAAAAAGAAATAGTACAGTTAGTGGTGGGTGTTTCAAATAAGGTATTGGGTCACGAAATAAAAAATTCTCAGGAAGAGTTTATTTCAACAGAGATTAAAAAAACTCAATCATAATACTATGAAATATTCTTCACAACAATACGCAGAAGCATTGTATAAATCAGCATCTAGTATTCCATCAAAAAATAATGATGAAATAGTAGAGAATTTTATTGAAATTTTAAAGAGTCATGAAGTTCTGTATAAGTATAAATCTATACTAAAAGCTTATAGAACAATTCTTATGAAAAATAATAAATTACCAGAGGTTATTATGACATGCGCATCAGATATTTCAAATGAAGTAAAGGAAGAGGTATTAGGAGCACTTGAAATAGATAAAAAAGTTAAATTACGATTGCGAGTTGATAAAAAAATGATTGGTGGTGTATTTGTTAAATATAATAATCGCTTATTTGATTTGTCGTTAGCTAGACGTCTTGCACGATTAAATGGACGATTACTTGCAAGTAGTACAAAATAAAATAGTATTAAATTTTAAATTATGGCACAAGCAGATAGAATTATAGAAAGACTTTCTAAAGAAATAGAAGGGTTTAAAGACGATGTTTCAGCAGAAAATGTTGGTACAGTATTGGAAGTTGGGGATGGAATCACAAAAATAGCAGGTCTTGATGATTTGGCATCTAGTGAAATTGTTGAGATAGAAACAAAAGATGGTGAAAAAATTCTAGGATTAGCTCTTAATTTGGAGGAAGATGAAGTAGGCGTTGTTATTTTTGGTAGCTACAAAAATATTGCTGAGGGAGATGTCGCTAGAGCAACAGGTAGAATTCTATCAGTTCCAGTTGGTGATGCAATGATTGGTAGAACAGTGGATGCTCTTCTTACACCAATTGACGGAAAAGGTGAGATTAAAACAGATAAGATGAATCCAGTGGAAAAAGTTGCTCCTGGAGTTATGACTCGCGAGCCTGTTGGAGAACCTCTTCAAACAGGTATTAAAGCTATAGATGCTATGGTTCCTGTGGGTCGTGGGCAACGTGAGCTTATAATTGGAGATAGACAAACTGGAAAGAGTGCTGTTGCAATAGATACTATAATAAACCAGAAAGGTCAGAATATTAAATGTATTTATGTAGCAATAGGACAGAGAGAAAGTAAGATAAGAAAAATTACAAAAAAATTAGAAGAAGCAGGTGCTATGGAATATACTACTGTGGTATTAGCAGGATCAAGTACTTCAGCTGCTATGAACTTTCTTGCACCTTATTCAGGAGCTGCTCTTTCTGAATATTTCATGGAAAAAGGAGAAGATGTATTGATTGTTTATGATGATTTATCAAAACATGCTATGTCATATCGTCAA
Organism: Candidatus Moraniibacteriota bacterium; assembly: GCA_947311515.1. Lineage (GTDB taxonomy): Bacteria > Patescibacteriota > Minisyncoccia > Moranbacterales > JALWEZ01. Next base: position 7,885 of record CAMZLB010000018.1, read on the forward strand.
ATGTCATTACTCTTAAAAAGACCACCAGGACGTGAGGCATATCCAGGAGATGTTTTTTACTTACATTCTAGATTATTGGAAAGAAGTGCTAGATTAAATGAAGCAAATGGGGGAGGATCAGTAACAGCACTGCCAATTATAGAGACTCAAGCAGGAGATGTATCTGCTTATATTCCAACCAATGTTATTTCTATTACTGATGGTCAGATATATTTAGAATCAGATTTATTCAATAAGGGTATTAGACCTGCTATAAATGCTGGACTATCTGTTTCTCGTGTAGGTTCTTCTGCTCAAACAAAGATTATAAAAAAACTTGCAGGGACGCTAAGACTTGATTTAGCTCAATACAGAGAATTAGAGGCTTTTGCTGCATTTGGATCTGATGTTGATGCTGACACAAAGCAAAAATTAGAAAGAGGTAAAAGAACTGTTGAAATTTTGAAACAAGGTCAATATGAGCCTTTGTCAGTTGCGGAACAAGCTATCATTATATTTGCTGTAACTGGTGGTTTTGCTGATGATATTGATGCTGATACTATAGTTGATTGGGAAAAAGGATTGCATAAGTTTGCTAGTAGTAATCATGGTGAATTGGTAGACGAAATAAATAGAGAAAAAATTATTTCTGATGATATAAAAGATAGAATGAAGCAGACTATTGAAGAGTATAAAGAGATGGTGTAAATAAAAAATATTAATTTACTATGGCTGGAACATTAGATATAAAGCGAAGAATAAACTCTATAAGTAATACAAAAAAAGTTACAAAAGCTATGGAGGTTGTTTCTGCTGCTAAAATGAAAAAAGCGGTGGATAGGGCATTGTCTTTAAGACCTTATGCAAAGGCAATGTATGAACTATTTGCAAATGTTGCTCCTCATGCCCATAAGGAGCATCCACTACTTACTGTAAGAGATACAGAAAATGTGTTAGTGATACTTATAGCTTCAAATAAGGGATTATGTGGATCATATAACGCATCACTTACTCGAACTGTAAGGAGTATGCTTGAAAAACCAGAAATTCTTGTAAGTTTAAATAAGGGAGAGATGATGGATGCATCACACGTTACTATTGATTTTATTACAATAGGTAAAAGAGCTGCACATATGATTAAAATTCTTGGGAAAGATTCTATAGCTACGTTTCCAGAAATAGCAAAACAGAAAAATTCTGATAGTATTTCTCCGCTTGTAAAAATGATTTTTGAAATGTATAAAGAGGAAAAATATGATAAAGTTGTTATCATTTATACTGATTTTGTGAATGCTTTAAAACAAAATCAAAAGATAAGACAATTATTACCAGTGTCCAAAGAAGATTTAGCTGAACAACTCACAGAAATGGACAATATTGCAAAGAAAAACAATATTAAATTAGGGGAAAATGTTAAATATTTGATAGAGCCTTCAAATGAAATAGTACTTAAAGCATTGATACCTAAAGTAATCGAATCTCAAATTTTACATGCTCTTTATGAATCAGCGGCTTCAGAAGAATCATCTAGAATGCTTGCGATGAAGAGTGCTACAGATGCAGCGGGAGAGATTGTTGATGATTTGAAGCTCACATACAATAAGATAAGACAATCAAAGATTACGCAAGAAATTAGTGAAATATCAGCTGGTCGAGCAGCGTTGGAATAATATATTAATGAGATTTAAGTTATAATATTTTTGTAAAATAATAAATATGAACAAGGAAATAAGTGGAAAAATTACACAAATCATTGGTCCAGTTGTGGATGTTGTATTTGATGAAAAGTTACCTGCAATTTACGAAGCACTGGAGGTAGAGTATGAGGGAAATAAAATAGTATTAGAAGTTCAACAACATTTAGGCTCTGATACAGTTCGTACTGTTGCTATGAGTACTACTGATGGACTTAAACGTGCACAAAAAGTTGTAGCTACAGGTGATACTATAACTGTTCCTGTCGGTGAGAAAGTTTTAGGGAGGATGTTTAACGTGACAGGGGATCCTATAGATGAAAAACCTGCTTTAGAAGGTGTACAAAGAAATTCAATACATAGAGATGCTCCAGATTTTACTGAGTTATCAACTCATGATGAAGTTTTTGAAACAGGTATAAAAGTTATAGATTTAATTTGTCCTTTTGTAAAGGGTGGAAAGGTAGGGCTCTTTGGTGGTGCTGGCGTTGGTAAAACAGTACTTATACAAGAACTTATAAGAAATATTGCAGCAGAACATGGAGGTAATTCAGTTTTTGCTGGAGTCGGAGAGCGTACACGTGAAGGAAATGATTTGTATAGAGAAATGGAGGATTCTGGAGTATTGGATAAAACTGCACTAGTATTTGGTCAAATGAATGAGCCACCTGGAGCTCGTGCACGAATTGGACTTACAGGACTTACTATTGCTGAACATTTTCGTGATGCAGAAAATAAAGATGTACTTTTTTTTGTAGATAATATATTTAGATTTACTCAAGCTGGTTCAGAATTAAGTGCGCTTTTAGGTAGGATTCCATCAGCAGTAGGCTATCAGTCAACGCTTGCAGAGGAGATGGGAGCATTACAGGAGCGTATCACCTCAACAAAAAATGGATCAATTACTTCAGTACAAGCTGTTTATGTTCCTGCTGATGATCTAACTGATCCTGCTCCTGCTACAACGTTTGCTCATTTAGATTCAACTGTTGTATTAGATAGAGCTCTTACAGAAATAGGTATTTACCCTGCGATTGATCCTCTTGATTCTACTTCAGTAATTCTAGATCCTCTTGTAGTGGGCGAAGAACATTATAAAGTTGCTCGTGATGTACAACAAGTTCTTCAAAGATATAAAGACTTGCAAGATATCATAGCAATTCTTGGAATGGACGAATTATCTGAAGAAGACAAATTAACTGTTGCAAGGGCTCGTAAGATTCAGAAATTTTTCTCACAACCATTTTTTGTTGCTGAAATATTTACAGGAAGTCCGGGAAAATATACTTCACTTAAGGATACTGTGCGAGGATTTAAAGAGATACTTGAAGGAAAGCATGATGATAAAGAGGAGAGTGCATTTTATATGAAAGGATCTATTGATGAAGTAGTTTCTAAATAATTTTTAGAGTTTTATGAAAAGAATAGATTTTATAATTATAACTCCTACTGGAATAGTTCATGAGTCAAAACCAGTATCAATAACCGTAGATACTGCTGATGGACAATTAACTATTTTACCTGAGCATACTCCTATCGTAGTACCTTTGAATGCTGGTGAGATAGTTATACGTACTGAAAATAATGAAGAAATTTTTTTGGCAGTGTATGGAGGTTTTTTGGAAGTTTTAAAAAATAGTTCAGTAAATATTTTGGCTGATGGAGCATTACATGTAGAAGAGATTGATGAGGACAAGGTAAAAGAAGCTATAGAGCGTGCAGAAAAATTAAAAGAGCAAGAATTAGATAAATCATCGATAGAATATGCAAAAGTTTCTGCAAGATTGGAGAGAGAATTAGCAAAACTTAGAGTCACTCGAAAAAGAAGGCGGTAGATTGGTTTTAGGTATTGATTTAAATTTAAGAATGGAATTATGCAAAATCCATTCTTATTTTAATATTTTTTTAATATCAAATTGATATATTAAATTTTGACTTTAAATGTATTTAAGCTTACAATTATATTACAAAACAAAAATAATTCAAGGATCAGTTTATACTGATTTTTTAGGCATAAAAACATGAAAAAATTATTCTCACAAGTAAAAAAAAATATAGAAAATAAATTATTCAAATCATTTTCAAAAGATATAGGAATAGATTTAGGAACCGCAAATACTCTAGTGTATGTAGCTGGGGAGGGAATTGTTATGAATGAACCAAGCGTTGTAGCTATAAATGAAAAAACTGGTCAAATAGTGGCGATAGGAAAGGATGCAAAGAAAATGGTTGGTAAGACACCTAGTCACATAAAAGCTATTAGACCTCTAGTTGATGGAGTGGTAAGTGATTTTGAGATTACAGAAAAAATGCTTAGATATTTCATAGAAAAAGTCCATAAAAAGAAATTTTTTTCTTCATTTGTACATCCTAGAGTTTTAATAGGAATACCTTCTGGAGTGACGGAAGTAGAAAAAAGAGCTGTGATAGATGCAGCAAAAAATGCTGGTGCTCGTGAAGCTTATCTTATAGATGAGCCAATGGCAGCGTCAATAGGTTCAAGATTGCCAGTTATGGAAGCTGGTGGAAATATGATAGTAGACATTGGTGGAGGTACTAGTGAAATAGCTGTTATATCTTTAGGAGGTGTAGTTGTATCTAGATCACTTAGAGTTGCAGGTGACGAGTTGAATGAAGATATTATTAGATATTGCAGGAGTAATTATAACATACTAATAGGTGAACGAACTGCTGAAAGATTGAAAATCTCAATAGGAAGTGCTTATCCAGATAAAGCTTCTAGATCTATGAAAATTAGAGGGAGGGACTTGATAACCGGACTTCCAAAAGAAGTTAATGTGGGTGATGAGGATATAAGAGATGCTATGGAACGTTCAATGAGAATAATAGTCAACACAATAAAAACTATTATAGAAGAAACTCCGCCTGAACTTATTTCTGATGTTATGGAGCAAGGAATTATTCTTGCTGGTGGTGGCGGACTCACTCGTGGACTTGATAAGTTAATTGCAAATGAAACAGGGATGCCAGTTCGCAGAATGGAAGATTCTCTTACAGCCGTTGCCAGAGGAGCAGGAATTGTTCTTGAAGATTTTGATAATTTACAAGAAGTTCTTATTGAGAGTGAATCACTTGGTCCGATAAAGGTTTAAAATATAAAAATAGCTATCTATGCAATCACTGCATTCAAAAAAAATATCTCTTAGAATAATTATTGGTGTATTGAGTATTTTTATTTTTTTAGTATTAAATATATTTGGTGTTAGAACTTTCTTAAAAGGACAGCTACATGACATACTAACTCCAATTTTATCACTAAGCTCTAATAAAGGCTCACAGGTTTCTCAGATATTAAATTTAATCTCAAATTTATCTTCTGTGCGAGAAGATATTGAAAAAAACAAAGAAAAAGTATTTAGTCTTGAGGCTGAAAATGCTTATTTGAGACATTTAAAAAAAGAAAATAAAGAGCTTAGAGAAATTTTAGATTTGTCAGTATCTGTTGACAATAAAGGAACTGTTGTAGATATTATAATGAAAGATTTTAAGGGTGGTGAATGGATTCTTATAAATAAAGGCTATTCTGATGGTATAAATGAGGGAGATATTGCAATTAGTGCTCAAAATGTGTTGATTGGTTCAGTTTATAAAGTTACAAAAGAGTCAGCATATATTCAATTAACAACTAGTGAAGAAAGTGTTTATCATGTGTTATTATCTGGTACAGATAATAATGCTGTAGCAAAAGGATCACACGGAAATTCAATAAAAGTTGAGTATATTGATTCTTTGGCAAAAGTACAAGAAGGTGACGTTTTTTTATACAATAACATAGAAAGTATAGAATTATTTGCAAAAAAACCGTCAATTGGAGTAGTTCAGGAAATATTTGTACCAGATGATAAACTTTCACAAAGTGTATATCTAGTGCCCCTTTACGACATAAAACTTTTAAATTATGTATTAATTTTTCATAAAAATATCTGATGTTATTTACTTTTTTTTATTATATATTATCTATAATTTTGTTTATATTTCTACAAAATTTATTCGCGGAAATTACAATTCATGCAATATTTATAAGTATCACTATAATATTTACTATGAGTCAAGTACTATCAGATAAAAAATATTTAATATTTGTGGGAGTGTATGGATTATTTTTTGATATAATTTTTACAAAAACCTTTGGTTTATATTTTGTTATATTTATTTCTATAGCTTTTTTGTTTAAATTTCTAATAAAAAATATTTTAAATTCTGTAAATATGTCGATTTTTGGTACTATCGCTTTATTGTTTGGAGGAGTTTTTTTGGTTACGTTAGTACATGATCTAATTGTTGAGAATATTATAGATTTTTACAGAGATATTGTAATCATATTTATGTGTAGTTTGTTTGCTATTTTTGAATTTTTAATTTTTAAAAAAATGTTAGAATTTTCAGAAAAGGTTTCAAATAGATTATCGAGTTCAAATTCAAAAAAACATGTATAATATTATTTTAATAAAAATATATGAAGATTGATAAAAATAAAGGTTATGATGTAGATGATGATATTTTATCACTTGGAAGTGAAGGTGCTCAAGTAAGTGATTATGCATTTAATAGAAGATGGTTTAATATAATCTGGCTAATTATATCTAGTGTAATTTTTTTACTTATTACTAAGGTTTTTTACATATCTGTAATAAATCATAATAAATATGTAAGTAAAGCTTCAGGGAATATTTTACACACATCTCCAATAATTGCACCTAGAGGAAGGATTTTTAGCAATGATGAAAAAATTTTGGTGGATAATATTCCAAATTATAGTGCTACAATTTTATATGAATATATAGAAGATGATTGTAAATCTTTCGTGAATGAAATTTCAAAAATACTAAAATTAAATAAGGATGATATAATAAATAAAATAAATATAGCAAGGGAAAATAGGGGTAATATTGTACTTAAAGAAAAATTGACGCATAATGATGTTGTGCTTCTAAAAAGTTCAAAAAGTATTCCGAAGTATATTCAAGTTGAAAAAAATGCTTTAAGAATTTATAATGATTCTACTTTATTTTCTCATATTATGGGCTATGAAGGATTGATTCAACGTGAAGAATATGAAAATAGAAAGGATTATCTATTGACAGATAGAATTGGTAAAACTGGACTTGAATATCAATATGAAAATTTATTACATGGTACTCATGGATATAAAAAAACACTGCGTGACAGTAGGGGTAAAATTATAAAACAACTTGAAGAAGAAAAGGTGATTCCAGGTGATGATTTATATACACATTTAAATTTTAAATTACAAAAGCATTTAACATATGCTATAAAAGAACAATTTGAAAAAGCTGGAACAAGTAAGGCAGTGGGAATTGCACTTGATCCAAGAAATGGAGCAGTCTTAGCATTGGTTAGTCTGCCCTCATATGACAATAATTTGTTTTCTAATGGTATAAGTGTCGAAAATTATGGTCAATTATTAAAAAATCCAGATAAGCCTCTTTTTAATAGAGCAATTTCAGGAGCTTATCCACCAGGATCTACAGTTAAACCACCTCTTGCAGCAGTTGCTTTAGAAGAAGGGATTATAAGTCCAGAAGCGAAAATTGAAAGTAGAGGAGGTCTTCAGTATGGTAAATTCTTTTTTGGTGACTGGAAGGCTCATGGATTTACTGATATGCGTAGAGCAATAGCTGTTTCTAGTGACGTGTATTTTTATGTAGTCGGAGGAGGTTATAAAGACATAAAAGGATTGGGTATAGAAAAAATGCATGAGGGATATGAAAAATTCGGTTATGGAAATTTAACGGGAATAGACTTGCCTAATGAGATTTCAGGAATTAATCCAGATAAGAAGTGGAAGTTAGAAAATATAGGAGAGAGATGGTATATAGGAGATACATTTCATAGTTCTATAGGTCAAGGATTTATGACGGCTACACCTCTTCAGATTGCAACTTCTATAGTACCAATTGCAAATGGTGGAACTATGTACAAACCAAAAATTATCAAAAAATCTATATCTAAAAACGGAAAAGAGAAAATTTTTGAATCAGAAATATTAAAAGAAAATGTTCTTAGCGAGTATTCGTTACAAGTAGCAAAAGAGGGTATGAGGGAAACAGTTACAGAGGGAACAGCAAGAATGTTAAAAGACTTACCAATTAAAATAGCCGGAAAAACTGGCACTTCAGAATTTGGTAAAAAAGAAAAAGTACATTCATGGTTTGTAAGTTTTGCACCATATGATAATCCAGAAATTTTATTATTGATTATGATGGAAGGTCAAGTGAAAAGTATTTCTACTTCCACTGTTCCAATTGCAAAAAGTGTGTATGAATGGTACTTTAAACAAGAAGAATTAGATAATTTAATTAATTTAGAAAATAATTTATCCCATAGGGATAAAAAAGAGTAATTTTGTAGTTTTTTCCTAATGGACAAATTTAATGAAGAAAATGATAAAAAAACTAATAAATAAAGTAAAGTTAAAATTTAAAGAAAGTTTAGAAGAAAATGGTGGTAGTTATAAAAATTTAATATTACATAGTGCTTTAGCTCTAACTCTAACATCTGGATTTAGTTATATTTTTGGATTCATTAGAGATAGGGTTTTAATACAAGAATTTGGAGTGAGTAGGGAATTAGATATTTATTATGCTGCATTTGTACTTCCAGATATTTTATTAGCTATTTTCGTAACGACTTGCGTATCTGCTGTTCTCATCCCTATGTTTTCAGAAAAAATAAGCATTAGCAAAAATGATGCAAGAGATTACTTCTATAACGTAGCATCTTTCATTTCTAGTATAATAATAGTCCTAGCTATTTTAATAGCAATTTTCCTGCCATATATCACAAAATTTTTAATTAAAGACTTTAGTGAGTCTGACACGGAACTTTACATAACAATTGTTAGAATAATACTTATTTCTCCAGTACTTTTTGCCTTTTCTAACTTTTTTGGAGGAGTTCTTATAACTACTAAAGATTTCTTTTTCTATGGAATTGCTCCAGTTTTTTATAATCTAGGGATAATTTTTGGTGTATTTATGCTAGTTCCAACTTATGGAATTGAGGGAGTTGCTATAGGAACAATTATTGGAGCTTTTTTACATTTTTTAAGTAGAGCTTGTATTGGTTTTTTTCGAGTAGGATTACCAAAAATTAGTTTTAAGTGGGATTATGCAATTAAAAAAACATTTAGACTTATGTTTCCAAAAATTTTTCAAATAGGTGCATGGCAAATTCTTTTATGGTGGTTTATATTTTTGACCAGTGGTATGTCTGAGGGAAGCGTAACTGTTTATTCGGTAGCTAGAAATTTTCAAAGTATGCCAGTTTCTCTCATAGGAATTGCTATAGCGATTAGTACATTTTCAACATTATCTCATATAGCAATAACTAAAGATATGAGAAAATTTAGAAAAGTTGTAAATAAAAAAGTTATTTTAGTTATAATGTTAACTACTTTATCTGCTATAATTTTGGCAATCATGGGGAAGTTATTGATAACTGTGTTATTTTCTGGAAAATTATTGGATACTAATGATGTGAATAGAATTGCAATATTATTAGCTGTTTATACTATAAGTATTCCTTTGGAAAGTATTATGCATATTCTTGCTCGTACTCATTATGCACTTCAAAAAACATTCATTCCATCGATAATACATATATTTTCTATATCTGTTACAATAATGATTAGTTGGTATTTTCAAGATATTGGAATATACATAATACCAATTTCTTTTGTAGTTGGTATATTACTACAAAACATGTTATTATATATCTCATATATTAATTTAACAAAAAAATATGAGTTACGCAACTTTTGTAAGTAATAAACTTACTTATGCAATAATAGGTGTTTCTCTTGACGTAAAAAAATTTGGAAATAGAGTTTTTTCTTATATGAAGGAAAATAAGTATAATGTATTTCCAATAAATCCAAAAGGAGGAGTAATCCTTGATTCAAAAATTTATAAATCAATAGATGAAATAGATAAAAAAATTGATGTGATAGTTTTCGTGGTTTCACCAAAAATAGCTACAGCTGTACTTGAAAAAGTTATTCAAAAAGGAATCAAAAAAGCCTGGTTTCAACCTGGAAGTGAGAGTTTGGAGGCTAAAAGAATTTGTGAAAAAAATGATATTGAATTTGTAATGGAAGAGTGTATAATGATAGAAAGTGAAAAAATGAAGCTTTAGTATGAAAATTAATTTTGTAACTGTAGGAAGTCCAAATCTAAAATTTGCTCGTGATGGATTTGCTGAATATACAAAACGTATTCAAAAATTTCATAAAATTTCAGTAATTCACCTCAAAGAAAAAAACGCAACTAAACAAATGATTGAATTTATGAATGGTAAATTCAATGTAGTACTTGATGAACATGGTAAAGAATTCAAGAGTGTTGAATTGGCAAGTTTTTTGGATAAAAAAGCAATTGAGGGTATAAGTGAAATAACTTTTTATATTGGCGGTCCAGATGGGCATAGTAGAGATATTATAGATAGGGCGAATTTATTATGGTCACTTAGTAAGCTCACATTTCCACATGATATAGCAATATTATTGTTATCTGAAGCAATTTATAGAGCAAGTACCATAAACGTAAATCATCCTTATCACAGAGAATAATGAAAAATGAAATTAAACAAGAGGATATAAATTTATTTCAAAAAGAACGTAAGGGTAATGATGATTTCGTTATAATTGAAGGTTTACATGCCTTTAAGCATGCAGTTAGATTTGGTGCAAAATTTGAAAAAATTTATATATATAATGAAACTAAAATTCTGCAAATAGCAAAAAAATTTTTAAAATTTAAAGAATATAATTATTTGCAGAAAAATTATATATGTATATCTAAGAGTGATTTTGAAAGAATTGCACCAAATGCAATAAGAACTGGAATTGTAGGAAGGGCAAAGAAATTGATAAATTTGTATCCTGATAATAATGGATTTGTAATTGTACTAGAAGATCCTAGAGACTTAAATAATGTAGGTGCTGTAGTACGTGCATCAGCTGCTAAAGGCGTAAATTCCATTGTAACTATAGGAGATACTAGCCCATGGCATACAAATGCAATTAGAGGGTCTGCAGGACTTCATTTTGCTCAACCTGTTTTATCTATGAATAGTATCAAAGAATTGTTGGATACTTTTCCAAATAGAAATGTTATTGCTGTAAGTGATGAGGGAGAAACTGTATATGATATTAAAATAAATTCACAAAGCATATTAATATTTGGTTCTGAGAGAAACGGTGTAAAACAATCTACAAAAAAAATATCAGATAAAATAATAGGACTACCAATGCAAGAGGGTGTGTCTAGTATGAATCTTGCTACGTCAGTCAGTGCTTTTTTGTACTCATCAAAATAATTGCAAATAATTTTATGTAGTAGCTTAATAACCTGTCTAAAATCTCTTAATTGCTAAAAAGTTCCTTATTTTTAACATATAACTATCAAAGTTTATTAAATGCTGTTTAAAAATATAAAAATTTCGCAAAATAAATAGATTTTAGGCAGGCTCTAAGGAAAAACTGCGAATCTAATTTATCAATTTTTAACAATAAGTTAGTTATATAGTTTTTTGAATAAATAGATTATTGACAATTATATAATTTAATGGTAGTATTAAATTATTAATAGGTATTTATTATAAATATATGAAAAAAATGTTTTTGGTAGTTTTATTGGTTTTTGTGTCTATTGGTATAGGAATTTTTATAGCATTTAGTGTAATGGCTAAAAAAAACGTAGTTATTGAGGAGACAGAAAATAAAGAACAATTAGTCAAAAAAGATTTCGAAAAAGAGGATGAGCAAATGAAAGATGAGAGAGCTAATAATAGTGAAAAAAATGAAAAAGATAAAATTTCATATGAAATGAATGTGAAAAATGAAGAGAATGTAAAAAATGAAATTAAGAAGCAGGAAGATTTAGAAAAAGAGGCCTTGATAAAAAAAGAAGAGTTAAGAAAAAGGGATATAGCTAATAAAAAGAAGGACAATAAAAAGGCAGAGAAGAAACAAGTAGTTAAAAAAGTTAAAACTATTGGTAAATGGTATCTAGTTAACTATAATAATGAATATCATGAACTTCCAAAAAATGCTTCGGAATTAACATTTAGTGATGTTTGTAAGGAAAATAAAGGTGTTACTACTTATTGTGATTATGATGATGACTTAGGTAAGTCTTCTGCAGAAGATTTAGGAGAAGAAAAATGTGATGGTGGAGGTAAATGTGACATAGGTGATAGTTGTCTTATTTGGTATGATGAAACTCAAGATAATGGGGATGTAGAAATGAAAACAGCAACTTATAAATGTGAGTAATTAATTTTTATACTATAAAAATTATTATTTAAGGAGAGCTTATAAGACTAACTTATTAGTAAAAAAAAGAAAACAAATCTAAAATATATTTTTAAAAAATCTTTATGAATTATATTTTGTAAAAATAATAAAAAGAGTAATCTCTGGAGTCTTGTAAACTTTCTTTAATCAAATGTGATCCCACGGGGAATCGAACCCCGGTTACCAGGATGAGAACCTGGCGTCCTAGCCGCTAGACGATGGGACCTTTTGTAAATTATGTATAAGTATGATTATAACAGACTAAAAAAAATATGCAATAGCTTAAAAAACTTGATTTATTATATATCTCAAGTATTATATAATTATGAACATTACACCACCAATCAAACAATTGATGGGGAGAATAGAATCTCGCTCATCGATTAGAACTAGGTTTAAGGCTGAATTGAATGAAGAGATTATATCTGTGGATAATATAGCTAGTAAATTGGCATCTCTGTATGAAAAGATGCGTAATTCTGTTGATTATAAAGAGGAACATCTGATAAGGAGAGGTGCTATAGAGAGAATGCTTAAGAGACAGTCTCACGAGTCATTTAGAAAAACCGATGTTTCTAGAACTTTAGTGGTGGAGCTAGTAAGAGCTGGATATTTACCAAATAACTCCCTGCCTTTAAGTATTATAGAAGATATAGGGAATATAATTTCTAAGTACACATTGCTCAAAAATTATTGTACCAAATCTGCGCATGACATGGTAGGTGTTTCTGCTAAAATTTTGAGCTTAGAAGCTACAGAAATTGAAGAATATCTTTTTCCTCCTATCGTAGCTACTGCTACAGCTGATGCTTTTTATCTTACAATTCGTGACCTTATAAAGGTAAAAGATAGACAAGAGATATCAGAAGAAGAAAAAAATACTCAAACCTATATAGCATGCTACAGAAGTTTACTTAGATATGATGAGGCAAGTTTATTTTATAGAATGTGGTTACTCAATCATCCTAAATGGACTAGTAGCGACATAGATGATAAATATATCCAAGCAGTTGCTTTTAATTTTCAATCATATAATTCTGAAATAGAAAACGATTTATCGAATCCTTTAAATTGGAGAATTACATATAAACTTAGAGATTATGCAATTTATTTTTCTCTTATTAAGGAATCAGTTGATAAGCAACCTGAACTTTGGACAAAAGATAGCTTAACTGAGAATAATATAAAAGAACAAATTTCTTCACTTTTAGCATGGAAATATAAACAGGAAAAAAAAATTGTAGTCAAGAGTGTTACCCGTATGATAATATATGTAATTCTAACAAAAATAGTTTTAGCTTTTACTGTGGAAATTCCGTTTGATTTAATTATTGAAGGTCATGTGAATAAAATAGCTCTTGCTATAAATGTTGTATTTCCTCCTTTACTCCTTTTTGTGGTAACCCGTGTTATAAAGTTACCTAAAGATGATTCAAAGGAATATACAATAAACAGTATAATAGAAATAATAAAAGGGAAAGCTGATTTACCACAATTACAAATTTGGATAAAAAGAAGGAAAAGTTTATTTAGTATGATTCTTGGTATTATATACCTAGTAATATTTACTCTGATTTTTGGCATGATATCTTGGATACTAATTACTCTTAAATTTAATATTGTAAGTGGGGGATTGTTTTTGCTATTTCTTACTATTGTTAGTTATTTTGGACTTAGAATTAGAAATCGTGCGAAGAAGTGGAGGATAACGCCTAAAAATACAACTACGAAAGGATTTGTAATTGATTTATTGGTTATGCCTATAGTTCATACTGGACAATGGATTTCAGAAAAATTTAGTTCAGCAAATGTATTTGTATTTACTATGGATTTTTTTATAGAAACCCCATTTCAAATAGTTGTAGAAGTATTTGAGGGATTTACTAAATATTTAAAAGAGAAGAAGGAAGAATTGGAATAATATTTGCATTTTATTTGTATTGTGCTATTATCATTAAATGACAATGTCATAAATTCTTTAAAAAGGAGTATGAAATGATTAATTCATACATAAATAATTTTCCGGAAGTAATGTTTATTCTTTCTTTGATATTATTATCAATATCAGCAGATAAAGTAGTAGAATATTCAGATGGTCTAGGAAAAAGTCTAAACATACCTGATTTTATATTAGGAAGTACCATATTAGCTTTTGGAACATCGCTTCCAGAATTAATAACGTCTTTACAGGCGATAAATGTTGACAAAACATTGTTTCCTATAGATAATGTTGTAGGTTCGAATATAACTAATATTTCATTAATAGGAGGAATGATCCTTATATTTTCATCAGCTAAGGTTAAACTAGATAAAATAGATATAGTTTTGCTTGTATTAGTTAGTGTAGCCTTCTCTGGAATGATTTTCAATGAAAAAATTAGTAGTTATGTTATCGGTATGCTATTAATAGTATACCTACTAAGAATTTTTCTCTCAGAAAAAGAAGAGGAAGGTGAAAATCAAGATAAAGATAGTAACAATAATATTATTACTGTTATACTAATAGTAATAAGTTTAACAATATTATTTTTATCGGCGGATTTACTAATAGATACTGTAACTAAATTATCTAGTAAATACAATCTCAGTGAATCAAGTGTTACTCTGATTATGGTAGCTCTTGGAACATCGCTTCCAGAATTAGTATTGTCTATAATTGCACTTATAAAAAATAAAGTCAACATGGCAATAGGAAACGTAGTAGGGTCTAATATCCTAAATATATTAATTGTTGTAGGAATAGCAAATACTGTAGAGAGTTTAGATATCTCTGGTATAAGTGAGGCTATAAACGCACCCTTATTAGGTGTAACAGCTTTGTTTTTAAGTATTTTTTTATTATCAGCAGTAAAGCTTCAGCGTATAGTAGGAGCATTATTAATAATAATCTACGGGATATACATATATTATGCTTTAAGTTATTAACTTAAAGTAGACACTCTTTATAAAGAGTGTCTTTATTTTTGTTAAGTGTTATACTGTATAATATGAATTTTTATCAAAATTTACCTCAAATAATAAATCCTATTTTTTTGCACATAGGTAGTTTTAAAATATACTGGTATTCTATAATGTGGATTATTTCTTTTTTAATTATTTATAAACTACTCACTTATAGGATTAAAAAAGATAAAAAAAATATTTTAACCATAAATGAGCTAAATGACTTAATTTTTTATGCTTTGTTTGGAGCAATTATTGGTGGAAGATTGGGATATGTATTATTTTATAATTTAAATTATTTTATTCTAAATCCTTTAGAGATTATATCTCCATATAATTTTAGTACAGATACTTGGACGGGTATTTATGGAATGAGTTATCATGGAGGAGCTTTAGGTGTTATTTTTGTAATATTTTGGTATACACATAAAATAAATAAATCTGGATTTAAAGTTATAAACTATGTGATACCTGCTATACCACTTGGGTATTTTTTTGGTAGGATTGGTAATTTTTTGAATAATGAGCTGTACGGTAGGATGACTGATAGCTGGATAGGGATGAATTTTACAGATAAAGATTTTAGACATCCTTCACAATTATATGAAGCATTTGGGGAAGGAGTTATTTTATTTATAATTTTATGGAGTTTGAGGAATAATAATAAAATTGAAAAATATCTACTTTCACTTTACATAATTGGATATTCTATGGTTAGATTTGTAATTGAATATTTTCGTGAACCTGATTCACATATAGGATTATTATTTTTAGATCTATCAATGGGACAGATTTTATCTATCTATATGTTCATAATTGGATTTGTTATATTTTTAATTTCTTACAAAAGAAAAATCTAATATTAAAAATTGAACAAAAATCATTATCATGTTAGTATATAAATATTAAAGAATTTACTTAAGATAAAATATGTCTTGCGAATTATCTCACATGAGGTTTTCTAGTGCTATAAAAAATGATTTAAAGGTTGTTGATAATAATAAGTACTTTCAAGGAGTAACATATCCAGACAGTAGAGTAGTTACTAAAGTTATTAGAAATTTTACGCATAACATCAAATATACAAAAACAGAGTTTTTTGAAAGTGATGATTTCAAGAAAGGGTGGGCGTCTCACGTTATTTATGATATTGTCCACAATAATGTTATGGAAGAAATGTTCTATGAATTATTTAAAAAAGAAGACTCTATAAATAATGGATATTCTAGTACAATTAGACTTGCGATTAAAATATTGCACGATTTAGAAGATGCAAAAAAATTTGATTTTTCTCAATATTTACCACTTATTAATTATGATTTTTCTCCACAAGGAGAGAGTATTAACATGTTAAATAGATATAATGATATCTTGTATGAATCCTATAAAAATTCAATGAATTTAACTGTTGAAGATTACAAAAAATCCTTAAAAAAATTTGATAATAAGCGAAATGAGTCTGCGGATATCATAGTAAAAAAAGTAATAGATCTTCAAAAAAGTAAAGACATTCAGGATAAGATAGAAAATATTTATAAAATATCACTGGAAGTCTATAAGAAAGATTTTTTATTATAAATACTTAACAAAAAATATGAATAAAAAAAAATTATTAATTGGAATTGATTTGGATGATTTTTTAAAAAAATCAATTCAAAAAAATATAAGAGATTATAAAGATTTACCAGTTCGTTGGCATTCTATGGATAGTTATCATATTCCATTAATTTCACTTGGATGGGTTCCTGAGGATATGATTACAGAACTTATAGAAAGTTTAAATGATTTTGCAATGGAAATGACAGAGGGTTATGTAGAATTTGTGAAGATAGCTTTCGTAGAAAATAAAAGTGGTTCAAAGAATATTAGAATAATTGGAAATGCTAGTGAGTATATGCGTGATCTTTATATAGACCTTATGGACTTTCTAGATATTCGTCATGGTGAAATAGGTAAGTTTTCTCCAGTTATCAATCTAGGTCATGTGCGTGCAAATGCTTGGAATGAATTAAGTTTAGCACCTATTATAGAAAAAGAATTTAATGTAGCTTACGATATTGTGACACTCACATTATTTGAAGATGGTAGAGGTGAGGACAAAAGAATATTAAATCCAATAGAAACATTTGATTTAATATGATTATGTTTACTTGTATGATAAACTTGTTTCTAAATAAGCTTTTAGTTAAATTTTTCAATTTTTATCACAGTTTATTGAAAAAACTAATATTAGGATATTTCTAAGGTGATTTAGGGCATTCCCTCTAGCTTTGCAATTTATCTCAATTTTTTAACGGCGTTGTAGTAAAAACTAATTAAATTTTTATTCAATCTTATTTAGGGATAAGTTTAATACAATATGAATATAAAAATTTTCAAAACTAGAATTGATAATTATACAAAAAAAGAAATTTTAAACTTTGTAAATAATTCTTTGAATGGAAATAAAACTAAACAGATTGTTACTGTCAATGCAGAATTTTTATTGAAATCAAAAAAAGATAAAGAATTTAGAGATGTGTTAAATAGTTCTGATTTAAATATTCCTGATAGTTCTGGAGTGAATATCGCTTTTTGGAAAAATAAAAGGAAAATGAAGTATAGATATCCAGGCGTAGATTTAACTTTGGATATTTTAAAAGAACTGAATAATAGAAAAATGAGTGTTTTTTTAGTTACAAATAAAAAAGGGTTAGTTGGTTGGATTGAAGTTGCTAATGCAATAAAAGATACTTTTCCTAAAATTAAAATAAGAGGAGAAAATTATGAATCATCTAAAAATCCTTCTGAAAAAATATGCAAAAAAATATCTGGAAGTGATGTTGTACTGTGTAATTTTGGAGCACCTCATCAAGAAATCTTTCTTTTTAATCTGAAAAATGCTACAATTAAAAATATAAAATTAGTCATCGGTATTGGAGGAACTTTTGATTTTTTGACTAACAAATTACCTAGAGCACCTATTTTTATGAGGAAAATTGGTTTTGAGTGGCTTTATAGAGTTTATGTCCAGCCTTGGAGATGGAGGAGGGTTATTGATGCAGTGATTATATTTCCAATTAAGATTTTAATAAGTAAGAAATAAAATAAGATATGAATACAGAAAATAAGGAGGTTGTAGTAAGATATGCACCATCACCTACAGGACTTATGCATATAGGAACACTTAGAACAATTCTTTATAATTATTTATTTGCAAAACAAAACAATGGAACAATCCTACTTCGCATTGAAGATACGGATCAATCTAGAAAAGTTGATGGAGCAGTTGAAAGTTTGGAAAATTTAATAACTTGGGCAGGCATACCCTATGATAAGGGTCCTATATTTCAATCAAAGAGAGTTAAAGAAGGGATTTATAATAAATACATAGATAAGCTTTTGAATAATGGAGATGCGTACTATTGTTTCTGTAGCTCTAAAAGATTAGATGAAATGCGTAAGCAGCAGATACTAGAAAAGAAGCCTCCCATGTATGATAGAAAATGTTTTTATTTACAGAAAAGTGAAGTACAAAAGCGTATTGATGACGGTGAAAAATATGTAATACGTTTTTTAATTCCAAAAAATAAAAATATTGAAATTAAGGATATAGTTAGAGGTAAGATTGTAATAAATACAAATACTATTGATGATCAAATTCTTTTAAAGTCTGATGGATTTCCAACTTATCATCTAGCTAGCGTAGTTGATGACCATGAAATGAAGGTAACTCACGCAATAAGAGGTGAAGAGTGGGTAACTAGTACACCAAAACACATACTTTTGTACAATGCATTTAAGTGGAAGGTTCCTAAATTTGCTCATTTACCATTATTATTGAATGCAGATGGAAAGAAAAAATTATCAAAAAGACAAGGTGATGTAGCTGTTGAAGATTTCATAGCAAAAGGATATCTAAAAGATGCGATAATTAATTTTGTAGTTCTTCTTGGATGGAATCCTGGGTGTGGTAGTACAAAAGAAATTTTTAATTTAGAAGAACTTATAGAAAAATTTAATTTATCAAAAGTTCATAAATCAGGAGCTGCTGTTGATATAAAAAGGCTTGATTGGATGAATGCTCAATATATTAAAAATATGAATATTGATGAATTGATTAAATTTGCATTACCTTACTTTAAAGAAAATTTTCCAAATGTTACTGATAATAAATTTATAAAAAAAGTATTAACTGTTGAGCAAGATAGACTTGAGCGATTTACTCAGGTAGGTTTGGAAAATCCTTTTTTCTTTGAGTCAGTTTCAGTAAATAAAGAATTATTGAAATGGAAGGGAGCAGATGATTCTGAGACAAAAAGTCAATTAGAGAAGGCAATGCAAATATTGACAAGTATTACGGACTCACACTGGACACGCAAAAATCTAACTGAAATTTTAATGACTGCTGCAGGGGATAAAAAAGGAGATTTTCTATGGCCAATTCGTGCAGCGTTGACAGGAGAAAAATATTCACCTAGTCCTATGGATTGTGCATGGGTTATCGGAAAAGAAAAATCCTTAGATAGAATTAAAAAAGCGATACAGATATTTTAGTATGAATATTGGATTTATTGAAGATACTTATTTACGAGGTGGAACGCAAATATGGGTCGTGGAAGCGGTTAAAAATTTTATCTCTCAGGGTGAAAATATTATAGTTATTGCACCAAAAAATAGTTATGTTGCTGTAGAATGTGAAAAAGTTGGAGCGGAAATTTTTGAATATGACTGGAAAAATATATCCTTAAATAAAGAAAAGTACAAACAAGTGTGGACAAAAGGACTTTCGAAAATGGATGTGGCTGTTTGCACCATTCATCCACCGAGGAATTATTTTCATTGTTCAGTATTTGCAGGGGAATGTTTGCGAGATGATGATAATTTGAGCACAGCCTTAATTTTAAAAACTGGAACCATAGTACCTGAATATAAACGTGAATTTTATATTCCTAATAATAAAATTAATGTAGAGATTATATGCATTACTAATTTTACACGTAAATATTTAATTGAAAATTACAACATACCTAGAGATAAGATACATCTGATTTATCAGGGGACAGAAATTGATAGATTTACATCTACAAAAAAAAGTAGAGAGGAATCTTTCAAGATATACCCATTAAGTGCTAATGTATCACCTGTACTTGCTTCGGTAGGCTCTTTGGAGAAACGTAAGGGACAAATTATTTTATTAAAAGCTATAAAAAAATTGATAAGTAATAATGAATTGCCTAATATGCATTTAATGATAGTTGGAGAGGGTCCAGATGAAAAAATGCTTAAAGTTAAAACTATTGAAATGGGACTGAAAAATTACGTGACATTTTTTCCATTTACTAATAAACCTAATTATATATTTGATAGAATAGATATTTTGATATTACCTAGTCTATACAAGGAAGGTTTGCCAAATGTTTTATTGGAATCAATGTCTATGGGTGTGCCAGTAATCTCTTCTCATATTGCAGGAGTTCCTGAAATTATTTCAGATGGGAAAACTGGTTATATGGTGGAATCTGGAAATGTAGATGACTTGGCAAGAAATATTTTAAAGCTATGGTCCGATAAAGAAAACTATCAAAAAATGAAAACAAATTCTAAATCTTTAATAGAAAAAAAATTTAATAAAAAGAAACAGTTTAAAGAATTCTTGAACTTTTTTAGAAAAAATAAACATCTGCAAAGTTAGTCTAAATAAATTTAATTATAAATATAAAGAAATAGGCTAATTACAAAGAAGTAAAACTACCAATTAAAAACTATGAACTTAACTTAGGGTATTTAAGTATAGTAATATCTTCTTGTTTTTGTATGTAGATATTTCTATTTTTTAGCTAGGGACAAGTTAAATTGATATAATAAATAAAATGATTGTGCATGTTCTGTTTATCTATGTTGTATATATTATAATAGTAATTTTTTAAAGATTGGCACATACTATAATTTTGAAAATTTGGATTATTGGTATATAATTATAACATAAAGGTAATAAAGCTATAATTATTTAGTCCTTAGTAAAAATAAAATAACCATTGAAAATATGATTAATAAAAATAGTAAAATTTTAGTATTTGTAGCTAGTATGATAGTTTTTATGGGATTATTTTCTGTAGTAGATTTTTTTGTCGCACAAGCTACTTTTACGGAGCCGACAGATGCTCCACCAGGAGGAAATGTGTTGGGACCACTTACTACTGGAGCGGGAGCTCAGTGGCG
This sequence comes from Candidatus Moraniibacteriota bacterium, assembly GCA_947311515.1. Lineage (GTDB taxonomy): Bacteria > Patescibacteriota > Minisyncoccia > Moranbacterales > JALWEZ01. Next base: position 29,041 of record CAMZLB010000018.1, read on the forward strand.
TGCAGGTTCACTTGGAATAGGTACAGGAGCTCCTGCATCAGGAGCGCTTCTTTTGGATGTTGAAGGTGATGTAGGTGCTCAGCGGTATTGTGATGAGGATGGAAATAATTGTTCAACTCCTCCGTTTGGTGGCGGTGGAGTAGATGAGATAAATGATTTGTCAGATGGTCGCACTGGAGGGAATTCTGTATTTTTGGGTTCTGGTGCTGGAGTAAATGATGATTTGACAAGTAATAATAACGTATTTTTAGGTATAAATGCAGGAGAGACAAATACATCAGGTGAAGGAAATAGTGCGATGGGCTTTTACGCTCTTAGGAGTAATATAAGTGGTTCAGATAATACAGCAATTGGAAGTAGATCTTTGTATGATAATACTACAGGTGATTACAATATAGCAATAGGTGCATACGCTCTTGAGACTAATACAACGGGTTTACGAAATACAGCAGTAGGTCATGAATCTATGGAGTCAAATATTTCTGGAGAAAGTAATTCAGCATTAGGTGCGCATGCTCTCAGAGATAATACAACTGGTATAGAAAATACTGCCATAGGACTAGATTCTATGAAAGATAATGTAAGTGGCAATTATAATTCAGCCCTTGGTTCACATTCTATGAATAACAATACGGTAGGAGCATATAATTCAGCTTTTGGACATAACTCTATGAGGATAAATACTGCAGGAGGTCATAATTCAGCATTTGGTCATGAGTCATTAGGATCAAATACAACAGGAGAAGGTAATGTAGCTGTTGGTGCACATTCAACAGTTACAAATACTACAGGAAATTGGAATACTGCTATAGGTTATAATAGTCTAATGAATAATATAATGGGCTCTGAAAATGTTGTAGCTGGAGAGGGTGCTCTCTACACGAATACAATGGGTTCAAATAATACAGCAATTGGAACTTCATCTTTGTATTCTAATGCTGCAGGAGATAATAATGTTGCACTTGGAGATGGTGCTCTCTACGCAAATACTGATTCAAATAATACAGCAATTGGAACTTCATCTTTGTATTCTAATACTACAGGAGATAATAATGTTGCACTTGGAGAGAGTGCTCTTTACGCAAATATAACTGCTTCAGGTAATACAGCAATTGGAACTGAATCTTTGCATTCTAATACTACAGGAGAGTTTAATTCAGCGTTTGGATATAGCTCTTTGTATTATAATACTTCTGGAAATGATAATATTGCAATGGGTTTAGATGCTCTTATGAGTAATACAAGTGGTTCAGATAATGTAGCAATTGGACTTGATTCTTTGTATAGTCATACTACAGGTGATTACAATATAGCAATAGGTCGATATGCTCTTAGAACTAGCACAACTGCTTCAAATAATGTAGCAATTGGAACTGAATCTTTATATTATAATACTAATGGCATTGAAAATACGGCTATAGGAGCTAATTCAGGTGATTCTATTACAAGTGGTGCTAATAATGTTACAGTAGGTGCTAGTGCAGGAGATAATATAACAACTGGTAGTAGAAATATAATAATTGGAGAAAATACTAATGCATCTTCTCCTACAGGGGACAATCAATTAAATATCGGAGATACGATATATGGATATACTGATACTGCTAGAATTAGTATAGGAGATGAAACACCAGATGGAGCATTGAAACTGGATGTTGAAGGACAAATTGGAGCGACTCATTATTGTGATGAAGATGGAAATAATTGTGTAGCTGCGGGCTCTTTTGGTGGTGGAGGTGGCGGTGGAGCAAATGAGATAAATGATTTGTCAGATGGTCGTACTGGAGGGAATTCTGTATTTTTGGGTTCTGGTGCTGGAGTAAATGATGATTTGACAAGTAATAATAACGTATTTTTAGGTATAAATGCAGGAAATGCAAATACATCAGGTGAAGAAAATTCAGGAATTGGATATCAATCTCTATATTCAAATACTACAGGAAAAAATAATACAGCATTAGGTATCAATAGTTTATATGCAAATACAACAGGAGGTTATAATTCAGCACTTGGACATGATGCGTTAAAATTAAGCACAACAGGAGGTCATAATTCAGCATTTGGACATAAGGCACTAGAATCAAATACAACAGGATATGAAAATGTATCTATTGGTGCACATTCTTTGAGTTTTAATACTACTGGAAGCGATAATGTAGCTGTAGGTTTTGAATCTTTATTTTCAAATACAGCTTCAAATAATACAGCAATTGGATATCAATCAATGTATACAAATACTACAGGAAGAGATAATTCAGCATTTGGATATGAATCATTAGAATTAAATACAACAGGAATTGAAAATGTGGCTATTGGCACACATTCAGAAGCTCTAAACACTGCAGGAAGTTATAATGTAGCTCTAGGTGTGCAGTCTCTATATTCCAATGCAACAGGAGTATCTAACACAGCAATAGGTTCTTACGCTCTTAATGGTAATACAGCTTCACAAAATACAGCAATCGGAACTTCATGTTTGTATACTAATACTACAGGTAGTAGCAATGTAGCAATGGGTTATTACGCTCTTGTAAGTAATACAACTGCTTCAGGTAATACAGCAATTGGAACCGAATCTTTGTACTCAAATACTTCTGGAGGTGATAATACGGCTATAGGAGCTAATTCAGGTGATTCTATTACAAGTGGTGCTAATAATGTTACAGTAGGTGCTAATGCAGGAGATAATATAACATCAGGTAGTAATAATATAGTAATTGGTGCAAATATAGATATCGCATCTGCTACAGCAAGTGATCAAATAAATATTGGAAATGCTTTCAAGAGAGATAATAGTGGAAATATTGATATAGACGCAGGAACTAACGAAATAGATTTAACGGCTTTAACTATAAGGCATAATGGAACTTCGATTCATAGTTCTGATAAACGACTTAAAAAAAATATAGAAACTGTTAATGGACTAGATGTTATAAATAAATTAAGAGGAGTTGAATTTGCATGGAAAAAGAATGACATAGAGTCAGCAGGTGTGATAGCTCAAGAGATTGAGGAAGTTTTACCAAATTTAGTTCACGAGAGTGAAGATTATAAAATGGTAGAATACAATGCACTTTCTGCGTATTTTATAGAGAGTATAAAAGAGCTTAGTGATGAGGTAGATAATTTAAATGATTATGCAGAAAAACAAGAAAAGATTATAGAAAGTCAACAAAAACAGATAAATCAACTGTTATTAATGGTTGATTCTGAGTGATAAGGTAGACCATGTTTATATAAAAATATAAAAAATATGGAAAAAAGAATTTTGAAAGAGTTGGAAAGTAAGGATGGTGAAACTAGAGTTTTTATATTTTCCTTGATTATAATATCGGCAATAATTATTTTTTTTGGAACTGTTTTTATAATTGGAGGTAGTAAGATAAATAATTCAATTAAAAATGAGGAAATGCTACTTAATAAATCAGAAGTAGTCAATAATAAAAAATACAAAATTTTATCAAATAATGCAAAGATTGAAGGAATGGCTGAGATGGATATGATAAAAAAAGATGGTTCTATAAATGTGAGTTATTTTATACATATTACAGAGAATTTGCCTGCAAATAAAAAATGTTTTGAAAATGATGAGGATACAGATGATAATTGTAGATATATTGATTTTTATAATTATGTAGTATCTATTAATGATGGTGATAATGATAGGGGCATTATAGGAAGATTGTATCCTATATTTTGTTCTTCTTTTGCTAACTTGTCAGAATCAAAGACTCTTTATGATTCTTATACTAGTTGTTGGCAAGGAGAAAAAAAGAATAAATATCAACATACTGATAAATATTTTATAAAAATCGATACCTCATATGATACATTAGATGATTTTTTGGCTAGTAGTGTTATTGATATATATGATGCAAAAGACTATACTGAAAGAACAAATATTACAAAAAATAAAATGACTACTAACACGGAAGTGATTCATGTAGAAAATGCAGTCAAAAATGGTAATGTAATAAAAAAATATAAATTTAAGATAGTTGAGTTATAACAAATTTTTAAGTATAGTTTATCTAAAATTTCCTATTTCAGCTAAAATTAAAAAGTCTAGTAATAGAACGATATTTTATACAAGTTATGACATATTATATATATGAAACAAGACACTGCTTTGAATGTGCTTAAGTCAGGTGTGAATATTTTTTTGACGGGATCACCTGGATCAGGAAAAACTTTTGTTTTGAATGAATACATCGATTATCTTAAAAAGTATAAAATAAATTTATCAATAACGGCTTCAACTGGTATTGCAGCTAGTCATATAAACGGAATAACGTTACATTCTTTTGTTGGGTTAGGTTTAGATATTGAAGTGACTGATAAGTTTATAAAAAAACTATTATCTAAATACTATATAGCTAGTCGTTTGAAAAAGGTGAGAGTATTAATTGTGGATGAAGTATCTATGATAAATCCAAATGTTTTTTGTGCTGTAGATAAAATTTTAAAAATAGTAAAAGAATCTTCTTGTGCATTTGGTGGTGTGCAGGTCGTTCTTAGTGGTGATTTTTTTCAATTGCCTCCAGTTAGAAAAGTAGGGGATTTAAATAATGATAAAAAATATATATGGCAGACAAAAGTATGGCAAGACTTAAAATTGTCTGTATGTTATTTGCATGAAAAATTTAGACATAAGGATGAAGATTTTATAAATTTATTGGGAGAAATTAGAAGAGGGAAGATATCACAAAAATATTTAAAACTTTTAGAAAATTCCACACAAAGAAAACAAAATAATACTAAAAAAATAACTAAATTATACACTCATAATATGGATATAGATAGAATTAATGACTTGGAGTTGGCAAAATTAAAAAATGATGGTAAAATTTTTCAAGCAGGAACAAGGGGTGATAAATTACTTGTTAAAGGTATTTTTTCTTCAACGTTAGTTAGATTATTATTAAAAATAAAAATAGGCTCTCATGTCATTTTTATTAGAAATGATGAAGAAGCTGGATATATAAATGGAACAATCGGTGAAGTCGTAGGATTTGATGAATCTGGATATCCAATAGTTAAAACATTGGATGAAAATATAATTGTAGCTGAGCCAAAAGAATGGTTGAGAGAGAATGAATCTGGAGAATTTTTAGCAGGAGTTAGACAGATACCACTTAAATTAGCTTGGGCACTTACTATACATAAGTCACAAGGTATGACTCTAGATGAAGCTGTTATAGATTTGTCTTATGCATTTGAGGTTGGACAGGGCTACGTAGCTTTATCACGTCTTAGAACTCTTTCAGGATTATTTTTAGAGGGGATAAATAATAAGGCTTTTGAAGTTGATGAGAGTGTGAAGGTTTTTGATAAAATTTTAATTAGAAAGTCAAGTAATGTAGAAGAAAATTTTAATAATAAAAATATTAGAATACTAGAAAAAGAGCAGGAAAAATTTATTTTAAAAATGAATGGAATTTTATGAAAAATATGAGTTTAGATAAAAAAAGGTTGGCGAACATGGTTTTAAAACTGCTCAAAGATGAATATCAAAGTACAGGTCCGTTTTTGGACTGGACTAATCCATTAGAGCTTTTGGTTGCTGTTTCACTTAGTGCACAGTGCACGGATAAAAGAGTGAATGAAGTAACTGAAAAATTGTTTAAAAAATATAAAAGTCCCCTAGATTATGCTAACGCTAACAAAGATGATTTAGAAAAATTGATATATTCAACTGGATTTTATAAAAATAAAACAAAAAATCTTATAGGTATGGGTAAGATTATCGTAGAAAAATTTAATTCAATAGTACCAAACAATTTTGAAGAATTACAAGAAATTCCAGGAGTGGGTAAAAAAACTGCTGCTATAATATTATCCAATGCATTCAATAAAAATATAAGTGTAGCAGTAGATACGCATGTAAAAAGATTGGTGAATCTAATAGGAATAGTTGAAAGTAATAATGTAGAAAAAATAAGATTGAGTTTGAATAAGTATTTAGAAAGTAAAAATTATGCTGTATTTAATGAATACCTTATAACGCATGGTCGTGCAGTTTGCGTAGCTAGAAAACCACAATGCATAAAATGTGTACTTGTAAATATTTGCAAAAATAATAGAGATTAAATTTTTTAAAATTAAAAAGAGAGAAGTATTATTCTCTCTTTGATGTGACTATTCTTCAATAGAAAAATATGCTTTAATAGCTCTTCCAAGTTCTTTTTCTTTAGCACTATTGGGAATGTCAGTTTCATTATCTAGAAATTCATTTATTTCTTCTAATGTATGAAATTTTCCGATGTTTTTTGGGTCTCCTAGTAATGCATTTTGTTTGTCTAATAAAGCATTCATTTCGTCTAGTTCGCTCTTTGTTAAAGTAAAATCATAAGTGCCATGTACATAAATTTTTTCTGTAGAACTATCATTTTTATTTAATTCAAATTCATACATAGCATTATTAATTAATTTCGAATTTTCTGGATGCAAAAAAACCATTTTTCTCTCTTGGGAAATTACCACACCTTCTCCATAAGTATTTACAGCAGCTTCTTTTGCTTTATCAAAAGATTTTGTAAAATAAACTCTTTTCTTTATTTTACCGTTCCTCATAAAAGTTCCTTCTTTTGTAATTATAACATTATTGTTATGAGTACCGGTCATAGCTTCTACATGTTCTATGCCATCAGAATCAATTCCACCAGACTCAAAATCTATTGTATGAACTATTTTATTTTCTTCATTGCAAAATAATATATAATACATATCACCTCTACCATGATCTTTTGTTGTATCTTCTACTAAAGTGTTTCTGCAAATCTTCACATCACCAAGAGAATCAATGTCAAATCCATTCTCCTTTAATGTGATTGATAAAGTCTCAAAAGCAACTTCTTCAATAGCCTTCTCTCTTTCTGATGCTTTTTTGCTTGATTTAAATTTGATATCAAAATCCTCCATGAAACCATCTAGGCAATATTCTTTGTTGTCTGTAGTATCTAAGTATTCAAAGCAATCATCTTCTTTGTAGAAAGGTATATTTAAATTATTAATATCATTTTCAGCAATAGAATCACCATCAGAATAGTATAAGTCATTAGACTTTGATTTTTTTGCAAATTTTTGTGTTATTTTAGTTATGACGCTTTCCTTACTATCAATATTTGCAGTGTTTGTAATATTAGTATCCAATTCAATAACATCTTCATTGGAGTTAATAATTACATTATATGTGACAAATCCTATAAGTAGTCCTAATGCACCGCCTATTATTACATTTTTTTTCATAATTTTTCCTTTTAAAAAATTTTTCAGACCAGTTATATTTTATCATAACCGGTCTTTTGTTACTAATCTTCTACAGAATATCTAGCATGGTCTCCAGCATATGGACGCCACCATTTGCCAAAAAAGTCTTTTTTTTTGACTCTTGAGCCTATTTTTATAAAATCAAATCTAGCACTGCCACGCATACCGTTTATAGAATCATGGATATAAACATACTTTAGCTTGTATCTTCCATTCTTTTTACGAATTTTGGCACCATAGACTAATAACCAGTGTTGACCTGGGTGGTATTCTTTTTTGCCCTCTGCATTTACATATACAGTTGTACCAGAGATTGCAATAGGTCTGCGTTGCTTTATGATTTCATTATAAAGTCTTTTTTCAGCACTCTCTATGTTTCTGTGTCTATCTCTCTGAAATTTTTTACCAGTATAAGATCTGAGAATTCTTCTTAACTCCCAAGCTTGGATTCCTCCACTATATGGATATGTGTCCCAATATAGAAAACTTTTGAATTGTTTTCTTAGTCTTGATTCAGCAGGAAGTTTCCTGTTTATTTGATATATCCACATTCTAGCGACTGCTAAGCCACATGAGACGCTAGTCTCCTGGGGAAAATGTGGTGGTACAGGGTAGATAACACGCCTCTTGTATTCACTAGATGAGAGGTTAGTTATTGCTAATAAGCTTGAAATAAATACCGTTGAAAGTAATTTTTTCATCTCTATATCCTTTCTTTTGCCGTATTGTAAAGTGCGATAAATATTTATATCAAATTCAAAACATTGTTTGTATTATGAAAAATATTTATGTAATCATGATTAAATTTGATTACTCTTATAGTGTATATATATATTTATTGTCAACCCCCCCCAAAAAAATTCTAATTATCAATTACCAAAAATAATTTTTTTATGCTAAGCTTTAAGAGTATAATATTTATTGTATATAATATTTGTATGAAAATTGTAAAAAATTTATTTACTCATGTAATTGCTATCAAAGATGGAATTATGGGATTATTTGATGCAAAATATCCTAATCCACCATTTGATAGGATAGTTTTTATTTGTGGAATAAGTGCAAATAAGTATAGTCTTATTAAGTGGGATAAAATGTTAAATAGATTATTTCCAAATACAGAAATAATTATAATGAGAAAATATTATCTATATACTCAAGAGAAAAATGTTAATCTCTTTATAGAAAATATAGTCAAAACATTATCAGAGAATAAAAAAACTTTATTAATAGGATATTCGTTTGGTGGAATGCTAGCAAAGGCTTCTATTTGTAAATTGAGAAATATTGAACATATTCTATGTCTTGTAACTTTAGCAACACCACATAAAATGTGTAACTTTGGGGTAAAAAAGGCAATTAAAGATTTTTCTATACCAGAAAGCGTTGATGTCCCTACTATAACAATAGGAGGAAATTTGGATGCTATCGTGCCCTTAAAATATTCTAAAATGAAAGGTTCTGTGTCTCATTTTGTTTTACCATGTACTCATTTAGCTTTTGTGCATATTAGAAAAACGAGGAAGGAAGTTGTCGATATTATTATGCACAACTGTACTAAATACAAATAAAGTTTTTTAAAAGTATATTACTAGTTATTTCTATTGAAGGCTTAGTTGATAAATATAAATGACTTTAGATATGTTCTTGTATAAGTTAGACCTAGAAAAAAATTAGGTCATTTTTATTTTTTTTAATATTTGGATTTAAGAAATAATTTTTTATTTGTGTTAAAATAGAATAAAGGAGAATAAAACTAATAAAAATATGAAAAATGAAAAATCTATAGAGAAGTTACTTAAGCCACATTCTATAGCGATTGTAGGAGCTAGTGATAAGACTGGAAAAGTTGGTAATATGCTTGTCAAAAATATAGCTAATTCTAGTTATCTTGGTGAGGTTTTTTTTGTGAATAATCGGTCGCATGAGATAGAAGGTCGAGAAGTTTATAGTTCTGTTTCAGAAATTCCTAAAGATAGTGTGGATCTGGTTGTTATAGCCACACCTGCTTTTACGGTTTTGGATATAGTAGAGAGTGCATCAGAAAAATGTTCACAGTTCATTATAATAAGTGCAGGATTTGGAGAATCTACAGAAGAGGGTCAAATTAGAGAGAAGAAACTTAATGAATTAGCAGAAGAAAAAAATCTTACAATACTTGGTCCAAATTGTTTAGGGATTTTATCACCTGAATGGGGGCTAAATGCCTCTTTTGCTCCTAGTCTGCCACCAAAGGGAGATACTGCATTTATATCACAATCAGGAGCTCTTGCTGTTGCACTCATAGATAAAGCTAAAGTTTTGAACGTCGGTTTTTCACATGTTATTAGCATTGGAAATAAGATGCATATTTCAGAGACAAATCTTATAAAATATTTTGCCAATGATAAATCTACAAAAACTATAATTTTGTATTTGGAGAGTATTGTGGGTGGAATTGATTTCTTGGGTGCAGTTCGTGACGCTCGTTTGGCTGGAAAAAGGGTGATAATACTTAAATCTGGAAAAAGTGATGAAGCTCAGGAGGCTATAGCACTTCATACAGGTTCTCTTACTAGTGGAGACGTAGTTACAGAGGCCGTATTCAAAAAAATGGGGATTATTAGAGCTCATACAATAAATGATATATTTGTGCTTGCATCTCTTTCTCATATATTACCAATTGGAAAGAAAATTTCAAATATAGCAGTAATTACAAATGCAGGAGGACCTGGTGTTATAACTACAGATGAAATATCTATATGTAGAAATTTGCATCAAGCAATGCTTTCAGAAGAAAACATGAAAGAATTATCAGAAAAATTACCAAATGCGGCATCAGTACATAATCCAATTGATTTATTAGGTGATGCAAAGCTAGGTAGATATATGGATGCAATTAAAATTTGTATAAAAGATGAAAATATTGATGCTATCATGGTATTACTTACGCCACAAGACGGAACTCCTTCAGGTGAGGTTGCAAAATTTATAGTAGAAGAACAAAAAAATACAGATAAGCTTATAATAACTTCATTTATAGGAGGTGAGTCAGTGAAAAATTCACAAAAAATTCTTAGAGAAGGTAATGTATTTCATGTAGGGACTCCAACTTGGGTTGTTGATGTGCTTAATGAATTAGTGGCAAATGATTCTTTTGAAATTCCTGAATTAAATGAAGTGAATCAAGAAGATGGCATAAACAAAAAAACTGAAAAAATATTAAATATTTCTAGTAATGATAATAATAGGGGACTGTATTTTCATGAAGTAAAGGAGATTGCTAGAGAGTACAATATTCCAATAAGTAAGTCGTGGGATGTTACAGGAGGACTTGGAGTAGATACACATGTTGTGTATCCATGTGTTGTAAAGGTTGATAATCCGAATATTTTGCATAAATCTGATAGGGAAGGTGTAATACTTCCTATAAAGACTCCGCATGAACTAATAAAAGCTATAACATTATTAAAAAATAGATTTACAGAAAGTAATACTAAAATAATAGCTCAGCCACTTGCAAAAATTCAAATAGAATTAATTGTAGGTATGAAACAAGATCCAGTATTTGGTTCAATTGTGATAGTTGGAATTGGAGGTATTTATACTGAAATAATAAATAAAACTGAAGTTTTTGTAACTCCTATATCAGAAGAAGAAATAGAAAAACGTATGATTACAGGGAAGTTAAGTTTCTTATTTGTTGGTGAGAGAGGACAAAGACCATATAATATTTCAGATGTGGTGGATATAGTAATGGCACTTCAGAATGTATCTATGAAAAATAAAACTATAAAAGAAATAGATATAAATCCACTTTTAATTTATAATAATGGAACAAATCCAAATGCAGTAGATATGAAAATAGTTTTCTAGTATTTTAGCTAAAATATTTCTTTTTCTGGATTTTCGTTATTTCTAATGAAAAATATAAAAATCTTAGTAAGAAGATGGGATATTATACAGACTCTAAGAAAACTTTTGGAAAATACTTACAACATTATTTACTTCATTTTTTGAACCTAATACAAAACTTGCTGTTTGGTGATGATTAGTAACTTTCAAATCAAATAAAGAAATTCCATTTTCAGTTTTTGCATAACCTCCTGCGCATTTAAGCACATATCCCAAAGGAGCTCCTTCATATAGCAATCTAAGTCTTCCATTTGGATTTTTTTCATCGGATGGATAAGTAAAAATTCCATTTTCCTTTAGTAAAATATGATTTATATCTGTCACGAGTGCTCCACTATAACGCAATTTTTTACCAGATGTAATCCAAATATCTAAAATATTCTTATAAGCCTTTGATTTTATAGTAGCTTTTAAATTACCAGGTGCAAAAATTTTAATATCTTTATCTACTTTAAATTTATCTCTTACAAATAGAAAGTCACCAACTTCATTTAATTCAAATAAAGCCACAGTATTATCATTTATAGCAAATACAAATGTAACTCTAGGACCATAAAGTGTATAACAACTAGCTACTAAATTTTTGCCAATATTCTCACCCATTGGGTCATTGGACCAAATTCCAAATATCGAACCAAATGTTATATTTACATCTCCTACAGAGCCTCCGTCATAAGGATCGTAGGCTACGAAATAATCTTTAGTTGAGTTCGAATTAATTGCAAGATTTGGTTTTTCTTCGCTCGCTATAGTTTTTACTAAATTACTCTTTATAAGATGTTCATGTATTATCTTATCCGATTCTATGTCTAGCGGGGACTGTATATCTCCTGAAGCATTTTCTCCTTCACATTTTTCTGTATCTTTCATTCTTATTTCCGCATTTACGTATTTACTAGCTCTGGCAAGTGACGTAATAATTTTTTGCAAATCTTGATTTATAGATTTTTTTTCTAAGTAACCTTCTAATGTAATCATATGTGTAAAATTAATGTATCTATAGTATACTACAAATATGAAAGATAAAAAGAATATAAGAAAAAATAAGAAGAATTTTATATGGGGAGTTACTCAAGTTGGACAGCAGGTTGAAGGTGGTTGCTGTTCTAATAATTGGAGTACTTGGGCTAGGAGGGGTTTAGTTCCAAAATGCGGAATTGCAAATGATTATTGGAATAAATTCAGAAAGGATCATGATTTATTGGAGGAACTTAATGTGTCAGCTTATAGAATAAGTATTGATTGGGGAAGAATTGAGGTTTTTGAAGGTCAATATGAAAAAGAGGTAATTACTCATTATAGAAGTATTCTGTTGGATATAAAAAATAGAAATATAAAAGTAGTATTAGGCTTATGGCATTACACAGTTCCAGATTGGCTTGAACAAAATTATGGTATGGAAGATTCAAGAGTTGTTCAAAAATTTTTAAATTTTGTGAAAGTTGTTCGTGATGAGCTGGGGGATTTAGTGGATATGGTAATTATTTTAAATGAGCCAATGGTATATATTGGCACTAGTTTCTTACTTGGCGAAAGACCACCATTCAAAAAAAATCCATTATTAGCTATTAAAGTTTTGAGAAATTTGATTAATTTTCATAAGTTATCTTATAAATTATGGAAAGAGAAGTATAATGATATTCCAGTTGGTACAGCACATTTATGGAATGATTTGGGGAGAGTACATGACACTTTTATGGAGAAAATTGCCGTAAAAGTTTCTCAAATGTTTAGGGTTGACTATCTTATCAGAAAACTTGATTTAACTAGTGATTTCTTAGGAATTAATTATTATACGTCGGATAAGTTAAAATTTGATGGATTCAGCAATAAAAAAGATAATAAATTTTTTGCTTTTTGCGGAACTGCTAATTGGCCTGATCCTGATGTATGGAAAGTCTTTCCAGAGGGTTTATATAGAGTATTATTGAAATCAAAAAAATATAACAAACCAATTTATGTATTGGAAAATGGAAAACCTACAGATTTAGGGAGTGATGATAAAAATAGACAACAATTTTTGATTGATACTATTGGATATGTAGAAAAAGCAATAGATGAGGGAGTGGATGTGAGAGGGTATTTTCACTACTCACTTATAGATGCTTATGAATGGACTAGTGGGTATGATTTTAGATTCGGACTTGTGGAAATTGATAGAAAAACTCTCAAAAGACATAAGAGAAATAGTTTTTTTGTTTATAAAAATATTATTAAAAATTCTAAATTATGAGTAAAATTTCAAAAAGAAGTATTTTGATATGTGATAAAAATGTGAAATATACTCTAAAGAGAAATAAGAATCAAAAAAATATAATATTAAAGATTAGAAGTGGTGAACTTATCATTTCTACTTCAAGATACGCTCTTATTTACGTAATTGAAAAATTAATTACTGAAAAAAAAGATTGGATTATAGCTAATATAAACAAAACTAAAATTAAAAATAATATAACTATAGATAATAATGTTTTAAATTATATAAAAAAGGCAAACTTAGAGTTAATCAAAAAGAAACTTGAGTATTTTAATGATTATTATGGATTTGAATATAATAAAGTGAACATAAGACAACAAAAAACTAGGTGGGGGAGCTGTAGTTCAAATAAAAATTTAAATTTTAATATAAAAATTATTTGTCTACCGAAGAAATTACAAGATTATATTGTTGTGCATGAATTATGTCATCTAAAAGAAATGAATCATTCACAAGATTTTTGGAATTTAGTGGAGAAGAAGATACCAAATCAAAAAGAACTTAGAAAAGAATTAAAAAAGTGTAATATATTAATGTAGTAATTAAAAATAAATATAAAATTGATAATTACTTTAAAGTTACAATATTCCTAGAAAATATTTTACATAAGTATTTCAGATAGTGCATTTTAATTATTAGAGTTAAAAATAGTTTACGACAACATGGTAGGACGTGGGCTTTTACTTGTCTAGAAAGTATGGATGTTATACAATGAAATAACATAGATAAACAAATATATTATGATGAATAGAGTTGTACTTGATATTGAATGTTCTGGAGTTTCTTGGGAGTCTCTCTCACACGAGTCAAAAACAAGTTTATTGAGGTACTGCAATAAAGATGAAGAATGTAAAAAAAAAGAAAGAGAGAGTCTTGCTCTTTGGCCTGTAACTGGCAAAATTATAACTATAGCTGTGCATGATGTAGGTAGTGGAGATTCTCAAGTTTTTTTTGACTCAAGGGGTGAAATTAAGGAAGAGTATGAATTAAATAATGTAAAATATAAGTCTGGAGATGAAAAGCAAATACTTAGTTGGTTTTTTGAATATATAAAATATTCTGATCAGATTATCACATTTAGTGGACGTAGATTCGATTGTCCTTACATTATATTTCGTTCAATGCTATATGGATTGAAACCTACATTTGATCTTATGCCAAACAGATATGGAAATAATAGAAAAGGTTACAATCCTCATTTGGATCTATCTGATCAATTATCATATTTTGGAGGAACTAGAAAGTTTAGCCTGCATTTAATTTGTGAGTCTCTTGGAATCACCTCACCAAAAGAAGGAGGGATTGACGGTTCTCAAGTGGAGAGCTTTTATAATAGAGGAGAATACAAAAAAATTGCAGAGTATTGTATGCGTGATGTATTTGCTACAGTGGAACTTATGAAAAAGTGGGATAATGTGCAGGTAAATTAATAGTAATTTATGAAAAAGAAAGAAATATCATTGATTTTACATAATATAAGAAGTGCTCATAATGTGGGTTCTATTTTCCGTACGGCTGATGCTACTGGAGTGAATCACATATATTTTACAGGATACACACCAAGACCTTATAATAGCACTCTTCCTTATACTACAAAACCAGAGAGGGGAATTATAAAAACTGCTCTTGGTGCAGAAAAGTTTGTGAGTTGGTCATCTCATGATGATGTGGATAAATTAATCGGGAAATTAAAAAAAACTGATGTTTGTATAGTAGGACTTGAACAAGACAAAAGAAGTATAAATTATTCAGAATATAGGAATTCCTCTAATATTGCTCTAATACTTGGAAATGAGCCGAATGGAATTGACAGCTCACTTCTTTCGCAATGTGATGATATAATAGAAATACCAATGTATGGTAAAAAGCAATCATTAAATGTTTCTGTTGCAGTGGGTGTGGCACTATATGAATTAATAAAATAATATTATGGCAAGTAAGGAGTTGAATGATCATGTGGAAGACTGGCTTGAAAGAACTGTTTGGATTTGGTTGCCTTTTGTGGCATTTAGAATTCTTATAAAGGATATAATAGCTAAGCACTCAAAATCCAAAGATAATGATAAATAATGGTATGAAGAATATATGATTAAAACAGTAATTTTTGATATGGATGGAATCTTAATTGATTCTGTACCACTATGGAGAAGAGCAAAGAGGGAAATTTTTTCTGAACTAGGTTTTGAAATTATTGAAGAAGAACACAATAAAACAATGGGATATACTATAACTGAAACAGTATCTCGTTGGTTTGAATTATATCTTTTTGAGAATGTCTCAGAAAGAGAAGTGATAGAAAAAATTGAAAATCGTATCATAGAGCTAATTGAGGAGGAAGGTAAAATGATTTCTGGCATAAAAGAAGTTGTTGATTTTTGTTATAAAAATTTTGTACAAATTGGGTTAGCATCTTCTTCATCACATAAGGTTATTGATACAGTTTTAACAAAATTAAATTTTAAAAATTATTTTCAAGTTGTATGTTCTGCTCAAGATGAGAGTTTTGGTAAGCCGCATCCTGCAGTTTATATAACAGCTCTAGAGAAACTGAGAGTTAAATATTATGATTGCTTGGTTATAGAGGATTCATTTAATGGTCTACTTGCTGCAAAAGCTGCAAAAATTAAATGTATTGCAATTCCTAATGAGTTTTCAATAAGAGATGAACGATTTGTAATAGCTGATTATGTTGCAAATTCATTAGATTTTTCTTCGGATATCATTAAATATATAAAAAAGAATGTTTGAGGCTAGAATTAATGAAAATAAATAAAAGTATGAAGATAGGAATTGATGCAAGATTTTTTGGTCCAGAAAGCAAAGGATTAGGAAGATACACAAAAAAACTAATAGAGGAACTGGAAAAAATTGATGAAGAAAATGAATATATAATTTTTCTTACTAAAGACAATTATGATTTATATATTCCAAAAAATTCAAATTTTAGAAAAGTTCTTGCAGATTATAAATGGTATTCTTGGAAGGAGCAGTTATTTATGCCCTTTAAGCTCAAAAGGGAAAAATTCGATTTTGTGCATTTTCCTCATTTTAATGTACCTTTTTTGTATAGAGATAAATTTGTTGTTACAATTCATGACTTAATCCTTCTTAAGTTTCCAACTCATGAAAATTCAACTCGCAGTAAGTTTATGTATAAGATTAAGTTCCTTATGTACAAGCGAGTTATTCATCATGCGTTGAACAAGTCTCTAAAGATTATATCAGTTTCAGAATTTACCAAAAAAGA
Source organism: Candidatus Moraniibacteriota bacterium (assembly GCA_947311515.1). Taxonomy (GTDB): domain Bacteria; phylum Patescibacteriota; class Minisyncoccia; order Moranbacterales; genus JALWEZ01. The sequence continues at coordinate 45,708 of CAMZLB010000018.1, forward strand.
TATACTTAGACACTATTGGAATATTTCTCCAAAAAAAATAAGTATAACACATGAGGCTGGACATAAGGCACATCTTACAACAGTTCCAGAAAAAATACAAAAAGAGATATTGAGAAAAAGTAAAATAAACTTTCCTTATATGCTCTATGTTGGAAATGCATATCCTCATAAAAATTTAAATAAATTAGTTGAATCATTTAAAATTTGGCAAAAAAAATATTCTCAATCACAAGATATGGAGCTAGTTTTGGTGGGTAGGGATGATTATTTTTATAGAAAACTTAGAAAGTTTGTAAATGAAAAAAATATTGATAATGTAAAAATATTGCACACAGTTAAGGATGATTTTTTGCAAATATTATATAGGAATGCACATTTATTTGTTTTTCCTTCACTTTACGAAGGTTTCGGTTTACCACCTCTTGAGGCGTGTTCATATGGAACTCCGGTAGTGTCTTCAAAAGAATCATGTATGCCAGAAATATTAGGAGATGCTGTAAAATATACAGATGTTAAGGATGAGAACAAGTTTGCTAAAAATTTAAGTGAAGTTGTGAGTGATATTGAGTTGCGAAAAAAATTATCTGAAAGAGGCTTAAAGAAAGTGAGAGAATATTCTTGGAAAAAAACTGCTAATGAAACATACGAAATTTATAAGAACATGTTATAATACATAAATGGATATAGTTTCATCAAAAAATAAAAATATACATTTAAAACAAAAAAGAAAAGTTATCGAAGACATAAAAAAGAAGCAAATGTCTAGTATAAGAAAATCTTTTGTAGAAGTTAGTCATGGACGACATGTGAATGGTATGTCGGGTTTTTTAGATTCTAAAAATATGTCATCTAATAAAGAACTGGTGCATGAGAGACATAACAAAAAAGAAACAAAGTTTTCTGATTTAAAGAGCGTTGAAAAGAAACATTATTTTGACTTAGTGCAGGAAAAAGTAGATGAGCATAAAGATAAAGAACTTAATAAGGTCAAGACTGTAAGAGGTAAAAAGAATTTTAGTGATAAAAAAGCTGAGAGTTTAGTTGATAATTCTAATAATCTTTTTTGGGAACATAGATTAAAAAGAGAAAATTATTCAAAAATCAGAAAGTTGAAAGCAGAAGAACTCAGTAAGGAAAAAAGTACAAAAGCGATAAAAATTTATAAGTCTAAATTAAAAGAAAGGTTTGAAAATAAAAATGAAAAAGCTATTAAATCTAAGCTTTTGAGAAAAATTTCTATTAATTTTGGTGTAGTTATTTTTGGGTTATTATTATTTGTTGGAGCTATATTTTTTGTGGGAGATGTTATGGCTATCAAAGATAAAATAATGTCTTCTAAAGATGAAGTAATTGAGTCAACTAAGCATATAGTAGTTAGCGTAAGAGAATCGGATATAGATGCTTTTTATAGAGAAATAGAGAATTCTTATGAAATTTTATTTGAAGCTCAAAATGACTTACGGAGCATAGGTAGGCATATTATTTGGATATCTAGATATATACCAGTAGCTTCAAAGCTTGCATCTGGGGATGCCTTGTTATCTGCAGGAGTGGATTTAATTAGAGCAACAGAACTGATTATTGAATACGGCAAAGAATTAAAAGAACTAAATGTAATGAATGAAGAATATTTTAATTTTTTAAAATTTGCAAGTGAAGGATTAGATGTATTAGATGATATAAATAGGACTTTGATTTCGGCTCAAAAGCAGTTAGAAATAGTTAAGATAGATGATTTGCCAGCAGATGCTCAAAAATATGTTGTTGATTTACGTAGGATTTTGCCAAAAATTAAATCTCATATAAAAGATGTAGTAAAAATAAAGCTAGACATTGAAGACATGCTTGGAGCAAATGGTCCAAGGTCTTATTTGTTTTTATTTCAAAATAATCAAGAATCTAGAGCTACAGGTGGTTTTATTGGTAGTTATGCACTTTTAGATATTCTTGATGGAGAAATAAGAGAGTTTTATGTTGATGGAATATTTAATCCCGATGGACAATTGGCAGATAAGGTTGTTCCTCCATTACCTATTCAAAAAATATCGGCAGCATGGAGCTTGCATGATAGTAATTGGTGGCCAGATTTTCCAAAGAGTGCGAAAGTTGCAATGGATTTTTATGAAAGAACGGGAGGTAGAAGTGTTGATGGTGTAGTAATGATTACTCCTACAATGATGGAAAAATTGTTAAAAATAACAGGTCCTATATACATGAAAGAATATAATGTTACCTTAACTTCTGATAATTTTGTAGAGAAAACTCAATATAAGGTTGAAGTTGATTACGATAAAGAAGAAAATAAACCAAAGAAGATATTAAGTGATTTAATACCACTCATAGTAGATAAATTGAAGAAAGATTTTTCAGGTGATGTTGCTGTAAAGATTATGAGTATGATAGAAGAAGGATTTGATGAAAAACATATTATAATGTATGCAAAAAATAAAAAATTGCAGGATTATATAGTGAGTCACAGGTGGGGAGGTGAAATTCAGGAAACTACAGGTGATTATATAAGCGTTATAAATACAAATATAAATGGTTATAAGACAGATGGAGTAATAGATCAAATAATATCTCACAATTCAGAGATTAAGGAAGATGGTAGTATCATAGATACAGTTACTATCTCTAGGGAGCATAGAGGAGGATATACAGGAAAGGAATGGTGGGATGCAGTAAATGCTAATTATATGCGTGTGTATGTACCAAAAGGTTCAAAATTAATATCTGCAACAGGACATACGAGAGAAGTAAATGATGAAAGATTATCCTATGATAAAATAGGATTTGAAAGATATGGATATATAAAAGATGAGGAGAAAAATACTGAAATTCATGAAGTTTCTGGTACAAAAATATATAGCGAATCAGATAAAACAGTTTTTGCTAATTGGGTTTATGTTTCTCCACAGGAAAAAGTGCATGTTACTTATGTATATAAACTTCCATGGAAGTTAAAATTTAAAAAAAATGATGATGGTAGATTAATTTCTTCTCATAGTCTTTTGATGCAGAAACAATCAGGCTCTACTAACGTTGAAATGAATACTACTGTAAATTTTCCAAAAAATATTAATATAGAATGGAGTACACATGAAGCAAGTGAACATAGTCTAAACATTAAAAGTGATTTGGATAAAGATTATTATTATGGAGTAGTACTCACTAAAAATATTTTGTGAAATTTTTTGACATAGAGATGTATAGGTAATATAATACCATTATATGTTTTTAAGAATACGTAAATTTATAAAGGATAAGCAATCGTCTTCTATAGCTGTAGCAGCACTCATAGTATCCATATTTGGGATAGTTAGTAGAATATTGGGACTTATTAGAGATAGGATACTTTCCGCTCATTATGGTGCAGGGGATATACTTGATGTTTATTATGCGGCATTTAGAATTCCTGATTTCATATTCGAATTGTTAATTGTAGGTTCTTTTTCTGCTGCATTCATACCTATTTTTACAAAGCTTAGAGTTAGGGATAAAGAGAAACAATCTTGGCAATTAGTGCAGGATTTATTACTTTTAGTTACCTTAGGAATTACTTTACTTGTAATAATAGGCATAATATTTGCACCTAGCTTAATGCATATTATAGTACCAGGATTCACGGAAGAGAAAATTGGTTTGTCTACAGAATTTATGAGGATTATGCTGATAAGTCCTATGTTTTTAGCAGTATCTGCAATTATAGGTGGAGTACTGGTTTCCCTTAAAAGATTTGTTTTATATGCTAGCGCGCCTTTATTTTATAATATTGGAATTATCATTGGTATTACAATACTTGTTCCATACCTTGATAATCCAATTGGTTTAGCTTGGGGCGTTGTACTTGGAGCTTTTTTGCATTTTGTTATTCATTCCTTTGCTCTTAGAGGAATTGGTTGGAAATTTAAATTGCCAAGTTTTAATTTTTATAAAAATCCAGATGTTAAAAATGTAATAAATTTAATGATACCTAGAATTTTTGGAGGTGCTTCTAATCAAATTTCACTCATATTTGTAACAATGTTTGCCTCAGGACTTTCTTCAGGTAGTTTAGTAATTTTTACTTTTGCTCAGAATATTCAAGGTGTCATACTTGGTCTTATTGGCACATCATTTGCCTTAGCAGTTTTTCCAACACTTAGTGCAAAGTATGCTAGAGGTGATATGGAGAAATTTACTTTTTTGTTTGAAAAAACATTTAAAAGAATACTTTATTATGCAATACCTTTGAGTGTAATATTTTGGATTTTGCGAGCGCAAATTGTGCGTGTGATTTATGGAGCAGGTAATTTTGATTGGAGGGCTACAGAAATAACTATTGAAGTACTAGGTATTCTTCTGATATCTTCTTTTGCACAGACTTCAATTCCTCTTTTGGCGAGAGTCTTTTACGCTATGGAAAATACAAAAATACCAGTATATACTGCAATTTATAGTCAGATAATTAATTTATCGTGCATTGTTTTTTTTATAAAAGATTATGGTATAAAAGCTATTGCAGCAGCTTTTACTATTTCTACATTTTTTAACGTGATTGTTTTGCTTGTAATTATAGGTAGATATTTAGATGATATTATTTTTAAAAAAGTAATACAAACATTTTTATATATAGTAGTTGCTTCTCTTGGTGCCGGATTTATCACTTATGCTGTTAGGGATTTAATAGGGGCTAAGTTTTCTTTATTCTACGTTTGGGAGGTTTTTTTGCAATTAGTTTTATCTGGAATTTCAGGGATATTTATGTATTTTGGACTTAGTGCTTTATTTAATATCCAAGAATTTGAAACAATAAAAAATAATATAATAATGAAAATTTTTGGAAAACCTATTGTAGCAGGAGAAGAGCAACACCATACTACAGGAACTAGGTCTTAAAATATTTCTTATATTATTTTCATTTAATAATTGAATAGAATAAAAGGATAGAATGTGTTAGAGAATAAAATTATAGCTAGTTGTGGTAGTTGGAAAATTCGTAGAGAAATTGGTACTAAAATGCAAAATTACTTCTAATTAATAAAAAAGTTTATCTTGAAGGGTCTTTTTCTGTACAAGAATTAGATAAGAATTTGAAACAAATTTATAATTTTAAAATAACTAAATTTATTTTAAAAAAAGGTTGATATTTGTGTTTTAAATGTACAAAGAAATTGTAAAAATAAAAAATTTGCTGATATTTAGCTTGAGTCTATATAGATTTATCTGAATTAGGTAAATTTAATGAATTTATTATTATATAAATTAAAAATGTAGATATAGACATTAGTAAAATTTTTAAATAAACAGGAAAGGATTTTAAAGATAAAAATACAAATGGTGTTATGAAAATTAATATTATAATTTTTTGTTTCATTGAGGACTTGCTAGTTTCATAATCTATTCTCTGTACATTTGATATTGCTATAGTTGTAATTATAAAGAAAATAAGAAGTATAAACAGTGTTCCAACTGAAATATAAGAGGATATAATACCTTTTAAAATAAAATCAGACATAAAAAAAATAGATATAATAAAGAGTAATATAGTTATTACATCTATTAATATTTTGTATAGAATTTTTGATTGTATATTTTTTAAAAAAAATGACATATTAATTACTTCTAATAGTTATTAAATTTTTTATTTGAAACAGTCTTTTGGCTAAATTTTCTTTTGATTTCTTTGTGTAAAAGACAGTTTCTATTTCTTTTATCTGTGTGGGAATTAAATCTGCTGTGTAAAAAATAAAACGTTTTCCAGGAAAATTTAGTATATTTTCTAAATTAAAATTACAGGAATATGTATTAAGTGGTAGTATTTTTTTATTTAATATACAGGTTGAGTGTATTTTTTTAGATTTTTCTTTGACTTTTATTATATTTATTGAGCTGCTTTTATCTATTTTAATTATTTTTTTATCGTCAGTTACTTTAAAGTAATTATTTGTATCAGTGGCATGAAATATTGTATTTGGTATATGATAGTCAGATAGTGATAGTAAGTTGCCTTTTTTATATAGAGAACGTTCTTCTTTGGTTGTTTCTATGATGTTATTGAAGTTATAACCACTCATAATAAGAGTTTCTACTGAATCAAATGGGAATTTTTCAAAATTACTTGAAATATACACTGAATTCTTAGAAGAAAATAGTGAATTATCAGGAAGAGGTTTAATATCTGAATGATTGATAATATCGTTTTTTGCAGTAGAAATATTGTAGAAAAAAGCTCCATAAGATTTGTATAAATTAATTTCTATACGTTCTGGTAGAGTTGAATTTTTATCAAGTTTCAAATATAGTTTTAAGGAATCCATTTCTCTAGGTGGGACTATGCTAAATGTAGTAATATTATCTTTAAGTCTAGGTTTTTCTATTCTATATCTGAAATCACCAGTTAAATTTTGGCGACTAGTCGGAAAAGCCAGTTCTAGTAAAAAAAGAAATGCTAAGACAAAAAATATAAAAATAAGCACTATTCTAAGGATAAGATAGGTATTACTCTGTTTTTTTGACAGTATTATATTTTTTGAAAAATCTAGAAACATTTAATTATTTTAGTTTAAATATATAATTTTTTACAGTTATGTTTTTATGAATAAATGAAATAGGATGTGACTTCTGAGGAGGTAGAAATGATGTATTAAATGTGAATGTATCATAAGGTATTAAGTTTTTAATTAAAGAACTGTATAATGAAGTGTCATTCTTAGGGACGACTAGAAATACGTTTTGAAATTTACTTTTATTAATTTTGGAATAGTCATTTTCATTGAAAAAATAGACAGCATGTAAGTTGTACTCAGTTCTAAGTGGTCCACTAAGCATGTAAAAGCCATCACCTGACACATTTTGAGATAATAATATTAAGTCGTTATTTGAGAACTTTTTAGCAAGAATTTCAGTACTGTTCTGAAGGTTGATATGATTTTTATTTGATAACAATGGAACTGTAGATGACAAATTTAGTATGATAAAAAATATAAATAAAACATTTGGTAAATATTTAGATTTATTGTGTGATATAAGAGCAATGAATGCTGTAGTATAGAGAAGTGTTATGGGAATAAGCACAAATACATATCGTCTAAGCATCCAAGGAGCATCCTGAGAAATATTTGGGTTCAAGTAGTACACAAATATAGGTAATACTAAAAATAAGGGAAGAAGGATAATTTTTTTGATTTCTTTTCGTATTGATATATGAAAAACATATATAGCACAAAAAATAAGTGGAACAAAGATGTTGAAGGTTAAAAATACATCTATCAAAAAAGAAAATTTATCTTCACTAGATGCACTGTGAGTAAATGTTGGCAATTTACTTATAAATACTCCAAATAATGTTTTATAAAAAGAAAAGTTAGTAATTAATGCTGCAATGGAGACGGAAAAAAAGAAACTTGTAAATAGAGTGGTAATTAGGGTATAATTTATGATTATTTTTTTTAAAGTCTCTTTATCTCTAAAAATTAAATACAGAGTTATAAACAGAAACCAGAGTCCTTCTATTCTAGTAAATGTAAGAATACCTACTGTTAACAGTAACAGAATTAGTGTTAAATTATTTTTTTCTTTATAATAAAATAAGAATAAGATTATCAGAGAAAAAATTAAAGTTGATGCAAGATTCTCAGATAAGGAAAAAGATGTGAAATATAAAGTAGGAGCTGATGTGATAAGAATTACTAAAAACCAGTATATATATTTAGTAGATGGAAGTATAAATCTAGATATAGATACGATAATTATTATAAAGGAAAAAAATAAGGTTGCATTTGCAATTGATATACCAAGAAGTCCAAAAATACCAATAAAACCAGCTAAAAATGTAATATATGGAAGTGGAAATTGAGTCGTTAATGCTCCAGTTGCATTATAATGAAATCCAGGGAAATTAAGAGCTTTTCCTGCACCATAATGTTCAAAAAACATATCAGATTCATCTGTATGAAAAAAAGCACTATGATGTTTGTTTAGTTGAATGGCTGCATGACTTATAGAACCCTGATCTCTTCCTGTAAATATTGTAGGATTTGAATTTAATATTATAAACCCTCCTAAAATACTAGATATGATAATTGTGTAGAATAGTGTTTTGGAGGGTTTTGGAAATTTTATGATTTTTTTGTAGATAAATATGGCATTTAATAAAATCCAGATACTCCATACTAAGTTAATATAAAATATACCAAGCAGAGTCAAAAAAAATGCAATCCAAGTATAAGAAATGATCAATATTATAATAGATTGAATGATTGATATGTCATTTTTACAAAAGTTTTTCATGTGTATATTATACAAGATAAAGTGAATAATTGCACTTTAATATAGATAAGGAGATATGTCTAAAAATAAATAAACCCAAGAATATTGGGTTTATGAGAAGAAGTCTTTGTTATAAAACTTCAAAAATTACTCTTTTTAATCTTTATTACTAGTTAATTTTACAGTTTTTCCTTAAAATAAGGATCGCATTCCATATAGATATAGACCAAACGCAACAAGTGTTGCTAGTAAATATAGAATATTAAGATATCCCCCTTTTTTTTCTTTAAGGCTAGTATTGTAAAAATTGTAATATAATATTCCAGTTAAAATGTTTAACACAAGTGTTATTGTATATACAATAGATATTTCTAATTGGTATAAATTGTACAATATTTGAAACATTAAAATAAATAGAATTATATCAAAAAAAGTTATTATAATTACATTTTGTAATAAGTCTCTGTATTTATCATTGTTATATATGACAAATAATGTAAATAATCCTAATATTAGTAATGGACTACCATTATCATGTGTTGTAAATGTTAAAAAACTAGAGAATTCCATTTTAAATCCTTTTAGAAATTTGGAAATAGGTTTAGGTAGTTGAAATTAAGTTTTTATGAATAATTTAACTAACAATAAAAGTTTAACATATCACACAAAACTTTACAAATATCTGATACATGACATGCTAAAATCATGTGTTGTAGTTTCGGTTCACAAAATAAAAAAGTATAAAAAATGTTTCATGAAATGCAAAATGTTTAATAGTTTTGATTATTTTGCAATACACTTTCCAAGAACCTAGCTAAATGTCATATTTTATCTATAAGGATTCTATTTTTGTGGGATTTTATATAGAAGATGAAAATGGGTATTTAATTACGATTTTTTGTAATATTTTTTGTAAAATAAATTACATTTAGAGATTCTATTGCATTACACGTAGTAGTTTTAAATGTGTAAGTAACTTATAAAATAGTTAAAAATCTAGTTAAATTTAGTAAAAAATAACAAAGATTACTTGTAAATTTTTATTTAAAAGGTATGATGTTCAATAGTAGTTACTAAATTTATTAAATAAAAGTATAAAAATATTAGTAGAAAATATATTATACAAAGTAAGTATTATTAGAAAAAGTTTGATCTTTGAAGTAATGTATTATTTCTTTTCATGTTCAATTCAGTGCAGAGTACGTTTTTTATGGATAAAATCTTTCTAAAAATAATAGGTTTTGAGGTTTTCAGATTTGCTGATAAATGTTTATTTTCATTTAAAACTTGTTTGAAATTTATAATTAGCACTCTATTGACAAGACTGCTAGTGTCATATATAATTGAATTAGTGTTCGAAAATTATGGAATGCTAAGATAAAAATATGAAAATATTAAATGAACGTCAATTAAAAATTCTCTCTGCTGTGGTAGAAGAATATACAAAAACTGCATTACCAGTCGGTTCTTCTGTGCTTAGTAAAGAATATAATTTTAAAGTTTCTAGTGCAACACTTAGAATTGATATGGTTAAACTAGAGAAAATGGGTCTCTTATATCAACCACATACTTCAGCTGGCAGAATTCCTACTGATACAGGATATAGATATTTTGTAGAGGAGGTAATGACTGATAGGGAGTTATCAAAAGAAGAACAAATATCTTTGCAAAAAGAATTATTACAACTAAGAGCACAAAATGTCAAACTTACTCGCACAACTGCAAAATTATTATCCACAGTATCTGGATATGTAGCATTTAGTGGAGTTCCTAGTAAAGGGGAATTTAATGAATTTGGACTCAAGAGTCTCATGGAAGGAGATATCACTGATTTGGATGATTTATGTAGACTTACAGAAGCTCTTGATTATATAGATGAAAAATGTGATGGTTTATTGAAAGAATTATCTGATGGAAAAACAAAAATTTTTATAGGAAAAGATAATCCTATATCAAATTCAGAAAATTATTCCATGGTTGTGAGTAAATATCAACATGGAAAAGAAGAAGGAATAGTTGCTTTAATAGGTCCAAAAAATATGAAATATGAAAAAAATAAATCACTCATAAATTATATAAAAAAAATTAAAACAGCAACAAAGAAAGAAAAGAAAAAAACCGACAAGGAATAAAAGAAGAAAAACTTAAAGCAATAAATAGACAGAGAAACAAATTAGAAATGAAGAGAGAGGCAATACCCCCTTGCGTAAATCACCTAACCAAGTTCTTTGAATAGTTAATAAATTGCAATTAAAACTGTAGTTTCTCTTAATGTCAAATAAAGAAATGTAATAATAAGAATAATAAAAGACGAAGACCAAAATAATGATA
>CAMZLB010000019.1 GCA_947311515.1 Candidatus Moraniibacteriota bacterium
CAACTCGTTTTTATCCGAAGTTTATGTCGGATAAAAACTGTAATTTGTGATAAATGCGAATATATGATAATATTTATCATACAATTCACATACATATATTATATATGAAAGATATATTATTACAAACAGAAAATTTGTTAAAATTGCGAAACTATTCTCCAAAAACAAGAAAATCTTATTTAATATATATTAAACAATATTTAGATTTTTCTAAGAAAAATAATTTAAAAAATAAGCAAGATGCTGTTGAAAAATTTTTATTAGAAAAAGTTAGTAAAAAACAATCTTCACAAACAATAAATTTAGCCTTGAATTCAATTAAGTTTTTATACAGAGAAGTTTTAAATGATAATGAAAAAATTGATTTAAAATTTGCAAAAAAAAGTAAAAAATTGCCAATCGTTTTAACAAAAAAAGAAATTTTGAAAATTTTAAATAATATCGCAAATCAAAAGTATAAATTGGCAGTCGCTCTTGCGTATGCCGGAGGACTACGGATCTCAGAGATTCAAAATTTAAGAGTACAAGATGTTTGTTTAGAGGAATTAGTAGTTCATCTTAAAAATGCTAAAGGAAAAAAAGACAGAATTACTGTTTTCCCAGAAAAATTAAAAATAGATTTTCAAAATTTAATGGCTGGCAAGGTGGGTGGTGATTTTATTTTTAATTCTAATCGTAGTGGTAAATTGACAACGCGATCTTTTCAGGCAATTTTTAAAGGAGCATTAAAAAAAACAGGAATCAAAAAAGACGCGACTTTTCATTCGCTCAGACATTCATTTGCTACTCATCTATTGGAAAACGGAACAGATGTGCGGTATGTACAAGAATTATTAGGGCATGCCAATATAAGAACGACGCAGATATATACACAAGTGACAAATCCGAAGTTGAAGAATATTAAAAGTCCGCTTTAAATAATTGAAAATGAATTATTAAGAATGAAAAAGAGTATTAGAAAAAATAAGGTAGTGATTTATAAAGTGAAAAACGGAGCAATTGAGCTTTGAGGTGATTTTGATAATTTAAATGTAGTTTTGATGAACTTTAGAATCCAAGTAGATTAAATATTACTTAGATGAAGTCAAAATGATATTAATGAAAAATATGATATAAAAAAAGAATGAGGTACATTGAATAATTAGATTAATTTTTTTATATATAATATATTTATTTTATGTTATGAAAGATTTTAAAAAATTTTAAGTAAAATTTGTTTCTTGATTTTGAAAAAAAATGGTATAATAGATTTATAAATAAAAAGTAATTGTAAATAATGAAAATAATAAAAAATATAAATAGATATGTAGTTATTGGTATTATTTTTTTATTAAATTTTCAGATAACTAATGCAGTTACTTCTTTTAGTTTTAGTGTTCCAGAGGGGCAGGGCAGTGGTTTGAATGAATTTTATCATGGACGGTGCGTGCGGGCTGATGTGATGATGGATACTGATGGACATGATACTGGTGGAGCGGATTTGGAGATTAATTATAATAATTCCAAAATAGCAATTGTTAATAGTGATTGTTCAACACTAGCAACAACAATTTATACGGATAATAAATATGACAATTATTTAAATAATCACGTCACTAATAATAAAATTACTTTAGGAGCTTATAATAATCCCGGTACTTCTTATAATAGTAGCGGTCGTTTCGCCTATTTTTATTTTACAGTATTGGATGGTGCAGGAGATTATGATTTAGATTTTGAATTTACTTCGGGAAATACTACAGATACTAATTTAGCAGAAACAGGTAGTGGAAATGATATTTTAGAGCAAGCGGATAGTTATACCTTGCGCTTTGCTGATGATGACGATGTGCCTTATTTAAATAATTTAAATCCTACCAGTGGTGTAACTAATGTTCAAGTGATTTCCAATATTCTTTATCGTTTAAATGACGACGACGCTGGAATAAATTTTTCTACTTTAGCTCAAAGTTTGACGGGAGCTAACTGGGGAACGACAAATTATACTGCCGGTAGTGGGCAAATTTCTCATAGTTGTCATACCACTAATGCTAATCGTGTTCCTTATTGTGATACAACTCTTAATCCGTCGAATAATCTTTGGTATTGTGAGCAGTATACGGTGAATACAACTATTTCTGATCTAGGTAATCCAATAGTGCATACTTTAAATAATTATACTTATACTTTTGATACGGAGCCAGATAATGATGCTCCAGATTTGATAAATCTTAATCCAGGAGAAGGCGCTGTAAATACAAGTAGTAGTACCGATATAGTTTTTGATGTTAGGGATATTGCTACGCCAGGAAGTTATCCAGGAACAGGAGTTGATATTACAACTTTGAGTGTTAATGTTTCTGCTCCAGGTTGGGGTTCCCAGACTTATACTACAACTAGTTCAGAAATGACAGTGACGCCAACCAGTGTAAATGATTATGGTAATGTTTATATTTATAATATAAAGATAAATCCAGTAGTAGATTTTCCAGAAAATACTTTGGTGACAGTGACGGTAGATGTCGACGATTATGGATGTCCGTCGATAAATCATTTGTATGATCAATATATATTTACTACTTCAGATAAGACTTCGCCAGTATGTGATACGTTTACACCAGAAAAAAACAAAGTAGATATAGGTAGAGGTGATAATATTACTTTTATATGTAGGGATGAAGGTGTTGGAATTGATATTGATAGTTTAAGTGTAGTAGTAGATAATATATTGTATGAAAGTTCAGGTAGTAATTCATTTACCTTTACTGGAGATTCTTCAGAATATTTTATAACTATAAATCCAAATTATGATTTTGAAAAAGATTATGCATTTGAAGTTGTAGTAAATGGTGCAGATTTCTCAGAAAATTACATTGAGCAAATTTCTTTTGGATTAGCCACGGCTATCTTTGAAGATTGTAAAGATTGTAAAGATTGTAATGAATGTGCTAATTCTAAAGTAGAATGCCCTGTGTGTAACTCATGTGAAGGACAAATAAATGATCTTAAATATGAAATTCTTAAAGAAGAGAAAAAGTGTGGAATAGAAGAATGTGAGGATGTGAAATGTGTCCAAAATGATACAACTTATAAAAGTGAATATGAAAGATTAAATATTGAAGACAAAGAGTTATTTTTAAATGCTGCAGTTAGTATACCACGTGTATATTTAGATTCTATAAAGTTAGAAAAAATCAATAATATAGACATAGAAAAAGGTAATGATAGTACATTGAATTGGTTTTTACAATTATTTAAAAAAAATAACAATATTGATGAAGTGATAGTGCATGTTTCAGATGATTTAATTTCATTTAAAGGAAGGGCCTTGCCAAATACTAAGGTTACATTAATTATAAATTCTAAACCTATTATTATTTCTGGTCTTACAAATAATGAAGGAGAATGGGAGATTGAAATTAAAAATATTTTTGAAAATGGAATTCATACAGTATCAACAGTAGCAGTATCAAAAGATGAATATATAACACATACAAAAGAATTAGCTAAGTTTAGTATAGAAAGATTTAATTGGTGTATACTTGTAGTTATATTATTAATATTAATTATTATATTATTGTATAGAAAATATAAAAAAGTAAAGAATATGTTTAAAAATTTAGAAGAAAAATATGCAAAATAAAAAAAAGATTAAAATTGGAATTTTTGCTTTAGTATTGGGTCTGTTTTTAGTTTTTGCTAATGGTTTGTATGCTGAAATATCTAATAATATAAATTATCAAGGAAAGTTAATGGATAATTCAGGGAATCCTATTACTACTGCTACTACAATTCAATTTTCTTTATATAATCATGTAAGTAATGGATTATCAACAGATACTCCAGGATCAGTTGGACCATTGCTTTGGACAGAAACTTACGATGGAAGTGGAGGTTGTGCCCAGATAGTTCCAGGAATAGATGGAATTTTTGCTCAACACTTAGGAGATTGTGTTCCTTTTCCGGCTTATTTAGATTTTACTCAAGAATATTATCTAGGGGTTAAAATAGGAACTGATACAGAAGCTAGTCCAAGAGTTCCTTTATCTACTCATCCTTATGCGTTTACTTCGAAAAGACTTAATGCTAGAGATGAAAATATCTATATAACTTCAGAAAATTCCGGAGATATCATTCTACAAGCGGCAGATAACATCATCCTTAATGATACTAATGGTGAGGTGGGTACGGCTGGGCAAATCTTAAGTTCCATCGGAGGTACTGGTGGGATTGACTGGATTGATGTTAGTGGTTTATCAGCTGGTTCTTTGTGGGATGGAGATCATGATACTGGCATTCAAGTAGAAAAAAATGCTGATGATGATACAATAAGATTTGATACTTTAGGTGGACAAAGGGCCAAAATAGACAGTACTGGAAATGTCTTATTTTCAAACTTAGATCCAGCCGACTTATTAAATCCAGGAGCTTTAACAGGATTATTATTTAGAAATGATAAAGCATCTATGAGAGTGGGAGAAGCTACGGCTGGAACTGAGTGGAATGATGCCAATATTGGTAATGGAACATTTGCTTCTGGGGAAGATAATGTGGTTAGTGGGTGGTATTCGTCGGCTTTTGGAGGAAACAACAACATCAATGATAGTTATTCTGTGGCCATGGGTAGAAATAATACAATTACGAGCAGTTACAGTGTTGCTGGAGGTTTTCAAAATTCATCAGCAGGTTATGCCAGCATGGTTTTTGGGCAGACAAATCAAGTAAGTGATACAAGGTCTGCCGCTTGGGGATTGGATAACACTGCTAGTGAGCGAGAGGCAACTGCCTGGGGAAGAAATACAGAAGCCAGTGCTCCCTATGCAACTTCTTGGGGACGAAATACTGTTGCCAGTGGTGAGCATTCCACTGCTTTTGGTTATCAAAATACAGCTAGCGATGATTATGGTTTGGCTTTTGGTTACAATAATACAGCTAGTGGTCGTTATGCCACAGTTTGGGGAGGGCAAAATACAGCCAGTGGTCAATATTCAACAGCCTTTGGTTCACACAGTACAGCTAGTGGAGCACATTCTTTAGCGGTAGGTTTTTATTCCGAGGCTAGTGCTGAAAATGGAGTGGCCATAGGAGATGCTTTGGCTAATTCAAATTATATGACAGCTCTTGGAAGATTTAATGAAAATGTAGCTGGACAAAGTTTAACAAACTGGGTAGATACGGATCAATTATTTGTAATTGGAAATGGAACCGGCTGGCAAAATGCTAATCGTTCTAATGCTTTGACGATTTTGAAGAATGGAACTATCACCGCACCATCTTTTAGCTTAGCGGAAATAAATACAGCTGGTAATACTGCTTTAACAACTAAGGAATATGTAGATAATGCAATACTTTCAGGTACTAATAATATTTATACAGCTGATGGAACGCTAACAAGTAATAGAACAATTGGTGGTGGTGGAAATCCTTCTGATAGCAATATGAACTTTTATTGGTTTGATAATTTTGATATTGGGACACAGAATTTCAACCTAACTTCAAGTGGTTCAGCATTCTTTAGACTACTTGGTGGTGACGTTATACAAATTGAAGCACAACCAGGTATGTTGGAATTTAATGGCAACACACAGAGTACAACTTATACAGATAACAAATATGGTTCTGGTTCAGGATTACCTGCTGGTATTCTTTATAATGCTGATTATTCATCGGAGTTTGGCAATAGAAGTTTGGTTGATAAGGGGTATGTTGACAATCAAATAAGTACTGGTGTAGCTACAGCATCTAATGGTTTAACAAAAACAGGTACCGACATTCAACTTGGTGGAAACCTAACAAAGAACACTTCTATACAGGGTGATTATATTATAAGGTTTGATGCAACAGATTCATCAAGTTATAGTTCAAGCTTTGTAGCTAACTCTACTAATGCTATATTAGGAAGCGGAGCTATAGCTAATAGCCAAAATCAATTTATAGCATCTCAAAATTCTGTTGAAATGAAAGCGAATGATAATATCGGAGGTTCTGGTACTGGTATTTCATCAATATTACTAGATCCTTCAACTTATGGACTTGTAACAACAGAAAGCAATCAAGGACTTAGATATGCTGCTGACTATAGTGCTAATTTTGCAAATCGTTCATTAGTGGACAAAGAGTATGTTGATGCACAATTAATGTGGGAGATTTTACCTGCTAATACCGGGGGAATGAGAATCCAACCAAAAAACAATAGTGTTCGTCAAATTTTTGTGCAGAGAGATGATAATAGCTACACCCAATTTAAAGTTAGAAATGATAATGACACTGGTAATGGGGCTGGAGCAATTATTGAGCTAAAAGGTTCTGGAGCAGATTATACCAATAATATGTATATTGGGAAGTATGGAGCTAGCTTTTGGATTCCAGAGTTAAAAGACAATGGAGCCGTTCTCACTGATAAAAATTTAGTTATTGGAACTGCTTCTGATACTAAAGAAATTCACTTTGTAACCGGGCATTCCTACACTAACCTAGCTCCAGTGGTGATCGCCGACGACGAAGGTTTTAGATACACTTCAGATTTATCTGCAACTTTTGTAGACAGAACTTTAGTGGATAAGGGATATGTTGACAATGTAATTACCGCAGGAAATATTTATGGAACTAATGGAATACTGACAGGTGATAGAACTGTAAGTACTGGTGGAAATAATTTAACATTTCAAGGAACTCAATATTCTAGTATTAATTTAAATAGTGGAGATGAAATTTACTTAGAAAACTATTGGTCAAATCAAAGAATGACTTGGGATAGCTTAAATACACACATAGAACAAAGTGGAGGGGGAACTTCAACAGATTTCAACATCGGTAACAATGTAACAACCATAACTTCAAATTATGGTAGCTTCGCAGGATTTCAGTACGGAGCTGATTATTCCACCAACTACACCAACCGTTCTTTGGTGGATAAGGAATATGTTGATAATCAAGTAGCTGGAAATATTTCCCTCTGGGCTAAAACAGGAACAAATCTTTCTCCAACAACAACTGGCGATGATGTGTTGTTGAACACTGGTGAAACTTTATCAATCGCCGACATGACTCAAGGTTCTTTAATGTTCGCTGGAGCTGGAGGATTACTTTCTCAAGATAATGCTAATTTATTCTGGGATGATACGAATGATAGGTTAGGAATTGGAACTACTGCTCCAGATTACACACTTGATGTCTCTGGTGAAATGGGTGTTGATAGACATATTTACCATAATGATGATATTAATACGTATATTGATTTCACAGATGATAGAATCCGATTTTATACGGGTGGTCGCTCCATGATTGATATGCAACAAGATAATAATATGGTATTTAATGAAGGAAGTACTCAAACGGATTTTAGATTTGAAAGTGGAAATGATGAAAATTTACTTTTTTTAGACGGTTCAACAGATCAAATTGGTATTGGCACAGCTTCACCTGCTTATAAATTAGAAGTTTCTGGAGCTCTGATGCTTGAAGATATGGTAGCTCCAATAGCTTCAACTGGGCATTCAGGAATATACTCAAATGGTGGAGAATTGTATGCATTAGATGCTTCTGGAAATTCAACGAATATATCTCCACACAATGAAGATGGTTTATGGCATTATGACTCAGAAAATTTAAAAACGGGGAAAGCCCTAACTGTAGAAATGGAACTTCTTACTAAAGAATTAAATAAAGTTTTAGGAGGAGGATATATTGAAGAAGATGGAAGATTGATTGATGTGGGTGAAAATATTATACATAATTTGGAGCTAAGAACTTCAAAACTTGAAAATAAATTAGATAATTTAAATAATGATGGAGATACTTTGATAAGTAATGAAAATATTCTAACAAAAATTATCCAAGGTGTGCGTAATATTGTAGAAAAAGTTGTATTTACAGCAGAGGTGCAATTTGAAAAAATTGTAGTATTTATGTCAGAAGTATCATTTTCAAATAAAGTTATATTTGAAGATAGAGTGTCATATAAAGATAAAGATATGGCAGGGAGTGTAACTATCAAAAAAGGAAATAAAAATACAGAAGTTGAATTTGAAAGCGAGTTTGAAAAACCTCCATTTGTGACTGCAACTGCGAATAATAACTACTACGCATTTAAGATACAGGAAATAACAAAGAATAGTTTTAAAATTAAAGTTGAAAAAAAAGCAGAAAAAGATTTATTGTTTACTTGGCATGCTTTAGCTGTAGATAAAAAACAGAAATCATTTCATGAAGAGGATGTGAATAAAGACAATGAAAATGAAAATTTAAACTATAATGAGGAAATCGGTGAAGATAATATGGATAAAAGTAAAGCAAAAGATTTAAATGATAAATTAATTAATGATGTTGGTGATAGTATAGGTACTGAAAAAAAAGAAGATGTAAAAAATAAGAAAGAAGACAATAAAGATGGTGAAATTAAAAA
>CAMZLB010000020.1 GCA_947311515.1 Candidatus Moraniibacteriota bacterium
GTTCTTTCTCTTAAGTCTAATGGTGGTTTTTTCTTTTTTTACTCATAAATATTTTCTAATTATTATTTAATTAGTTTAATATTTATTTAGAGTGTTGCAAGTAATTGTTGAACTTAGGAATATTAGGGTTGCATTTAATAAGGGTAGGTGATATTATTTATATAAATACTTTTATGTGATGGTTATTTTAATTTTATTTTTTTATCAAATTTAAATATTAAAAAATTTTAAAAATAACTATTATCATATTAAATAAATAATAATTAATTTTAATAAAATGGATCATTCTGCTTTATTGTTACTAGCTATAGGTACTATGATGCTTATTGCGATAGGTGTTCAAATAATTTCTAAACAATTCAAACTTCCTTACACGGTATTATTGGTGATAGCGGGAATATTAATTGTTCCACTTACGAAAATTCCAGCATTTGATTATCTTACTTTATTTAAATTAACGCCACATCTATTATTTTATATATTTTTACCTATTCTCTTATTTGAGGCAGCTTACAACATGAGACTCACAAAGGTTTTGGCAGATGTTAAAATAATATCATTATTAGCAGTCTTTGGTTTGATTGTGTCCACAGTATCCGTTGCTTTTATTTCTTCGTATTTATTAAAATTATTTGGAATTGATATTCCATTTATGGTATTGTTATTGTTTGGAGCATTGATAAGTGCAACAGATCCAGTAGCAGTATTAGCACTATTTAAAGAATATGGAGTTCCTGGTAGACTTTCTCTTATTTTTGAAGGAGAAAGTTTGTTCAACGATGCAACGTCTGTAGCATTATTTTTTGTTATCTTGGATGTAATTAGAGTCGGAGCTTTTGGGACACATGAATTTATACATGGCTTTATTATGTTTTTTACTATGATGGTAGGTGGTGCTATAGCTGGAATTATATTTGGACTAGGATTTTCAAAGATGCTTCAATTTGTTGATGGTGATGCAAAATCTCAAATAACAATAACCATGCTTGTAGCTCATGTAACGTTTATTTTAACAGAATTTTTTCATATAATACCATTTGGAAATATCCATATCCATCTATCACCTATAGTTGCTACAGTTATTGCTGCTATGATTGTGGGAAATTATGGACGATACAAGATTCGAAAGAATGTTGAGGAATATATGGACAAATTTTGGGATTATTTTGCGTTCATTTCAAACTCATTAGTTTTTCTATTATTAGGACTTTTATTTGTTAATATTGAGGTTAGTTTAAAAGAAATAATTATACCAGTAGGTGTGATTATTGTAGCTGTTGCTATTTCTAGGGTTATAGCTGTGTATTCTGCAATTATTCCATTTAACATGAAATTTAGAAAAACAAAACAGGAAATTCCTAGATCTTGGTCATATCTATTATCATGGGGGAGTTTACGGGGCTCTCTTGCAATAATTATGGTTCTAATGATTCCAGATGACTTGACTGTAGTAAATTGGCCACTTGAAATGTCTGTTAAGAATTTTATTCTTATTGTAACTATAGGATGTATTTATTTTACACTTTTCTTTAAGGCTACAACGATTCCCAAGGCTATTTCTAGACTTAAATTAGATAAATTTACTGATTTAGATGAAGTTAGATACTTGGAGGGTAAGGCATATTATTATGCCATGACGATTATGGAGGTTAATAAGTCGATTAACACAAAAACACTTGGGGCTAAAGTATGGAATGAGATAGGATTGGATGCTAAGGAAAAGTATGATAGCAACATGAAAAAAATAGATGAAATAATAGAACGTAGTAGTAGTATCTCAGAAGATACACTATTGCATCGTTATGCTGTAGGAATCGAGAGGAGAGCATTAGAGGAATTGTACATAAGTGGTGAAATATCTGAATATGGATACAAAAAATTAATCAATAAGTTATATGTACAAGAAGATAGGATTGAAGAAGGACATAAAAAAGCAATATCTTTTTCTAGTTTGGAATATGTGGATGTAACAGATAGTATTATAACATTTATTAGAAAAGCATTTTTCTTTAAGGAATATCAAGTTACTAATTATGATAAACTGATGTATTATAGAGCCTTAGCACATATTGCACAAGCTGTGTTAAAGGAGTTAGAGGAGTTTGTTGAAGCTGTTTATGAAGATGGTTTCGCTAAAAAAGAAGTAACAGAGCTTCAAAGAACTTATAAAAAATACAGAAAACAGTCTATAGATAAAATGAGTAAATTATTAGATGAAAATGAATATTTGATGGATAAATATAATAATTTACTTATGAAAAAAATTAAATATTTGCAAAAAGGTGCTATTGATAAAATGTATCATAATGAATTATTAAGCCAAAGAACATATTTTAAAATTTTAAATGAGTTAAAAAAAGATAGTTAATTCAATTCAGAGAGTTGTTTGTACATGGTAAAGAAGTGGTAAATGATACTAAGTTTAGATTAAAATATTATAAAAAAGTAAAAAAGTAATTTTTTCATTAAGTTAGGTGATTTATTTAGGGGTTTTGTAGGACTTCCTTTAAAAAACAAATTGTGGTATCATTAAGATAATATAATAAATATTAAAATAAAAAAATGATTAGAAAACTTTCTAGTTTACAGGTTGTGGTTTTTGCATTCTTATTAGTAGTTAATCCGGTAAGTGCAGAGTCAGATACGGAGCGTGTTCCTCAACAAAATAAAGAAGGA
>CAMZLB010000021.1 GCA_947311515.1 Candidatus Moraniibacteriota bacterium
AATGCTAATGGGTTATTAAGAAGATTCTTCCCAAAAGGAACTGACTGGAGTAAGATAACAGATGAGGAATTATTGAAATCTGAATATTTGATTGATGCTAGACCACGTAAAAGACTAAATTGGAAAACATCTGTCGAAGTATTTTATGAAAAAACTGAAATTGCTATTTATGGGTGTGTTGCAATAAAAGGTTGAATGTAGTATACGTATATTTGATAAATATAATATAATATGATATGATAAAAACATAAATCCATTGAGATAGTCAACACTATTTAGGAGAGAGAAGAAAGTAATAAAAGTGCTAACTTTGTATTATTAGTAGAACTCTTCGATTAATATACGTTATCATATTTAATTGAGTTTGTAATTATTACAATAAAGTAGGGTGGTACCACGACCTAAATTTCGTCCCTGCACATCTGTAAGTAAATATTGTTTACTTTTAGATATGTTGGTTTTTTTTATTTTTAAATTTAAAATGATGTACAGAACACACAAATGTGGAGAGATTTCTAAAAAAGAAATCAATAAAGAGGTAGAATTATCAGGGTGGGTACATAACAGAAGAGATCATGGAGGAATTATATTTGTAGATTTAAGAGATAGGACAGGATTAACACAAATTAAATTTGATCCAAAAATTGCTATCGAGTCACATGCAAACGCAGATAAATTAAGAAACGAATGGGTTATAAATATTATTGGAAAGGTTGTTGCTCGTCCAGATGAGATGATAAACAGTAAGTTATCTACAGGAGAAGTGGAAGTAGAAGTTACAAAATTAAAAATTCTCAGTAAGGCAAAGACTCCGCCATTTGATGTAAGTGGGGAAAAAAGTGGTGAGGCAAATGAGGCACTTAGGCTCAAGTATAGATATCTGGATTTAAGGAGGGAAAAAGTTAGAAAGCAAATTGAGAAAAAAGCAGATTTTATAGAATGTATTAGACAATATTTTAGAAAAAACGATTTTATAGAGGTTCAAACTCCAATTCTCGGAGCTTCTTCACCAGAAGGTGCTAGAGATTGGTTGTTGCCATCTAGGTTATATGAAGGTAAATTCTATGCATTACCACAAGCACCGCAACAATTTAAGCAACTTTTGATGGTAGGTGGATTTGATAGGTATTTTCAGATTGCACCTTGTTTTAGAGATGAGGATCCTAGAAAAGATAGACATTATGGAGAGTTTTATCAGGTAGATATGGAAATGAGCTTTGTTGAACAAGAGGATGTATTTGCTATCATAGAGCCTATAATGACAGAACTTACAGAAAAATTTAGTAATAAAAAGATGTTAAAAGATTCTTTTAGAAGAATAACATGGTTAGAATCCATGAATAAATATGGTTCTGATAAGCCAGATTTGCGATTTAACCTTGAAATTAAACCTATTACTGATCTAGTTTCTGATTGTGGATTTGGAGTATTTTCTAGAGTAATAAAAGATGGTGGAGTGGTACATGCATTAAAAATTGATGGAGGTGGGAAAGTTTTTTCTAGAAGTGATATTGATGAACTTACAAAAGTTGCTCAAAATGCAGGAGCTAAAGGACTTGCATATATAATAGTAAAAGAGGATAGTTTACAATCTCCAATTGTTAAATTTTTAGGCAATGATTTAGCTGAACAAATAGTAGAAAAAGTTGAAGCAAAGGCAGGAGATATAATTTTTTTCGGGGCTGATAAATGGAGGGAAGTATGTTCAGCTCTTGGTGCTGTACGTTCGGCTTGCGGTGACAAATTAAATTTAAAAGATAAAAAAGTTGCATCATGGGCTTGGATTATTGATTTTCCAATGTATGATTATAGTGAAATAGAGGAAGGAAAGATTGATTTTTCACATAATCCATTTTCTATGCCTCAAGGAGGACTTAAAGATTTAGAAGAAAAAGATCCGCTTGATATATTAGCATATCAATATGATTTAATTTTGAATGGTTGGGAAATTTCAAGTGGAGCTATTAGAAATCATAAACCAGAGATAATGTATAAAGCATTTGAAATAGCAGGATATTCCAAAAAAGATGTTCATGATAAATTTGGACATATGATAGATGCATTTTCATATGGAGCTCCTCCGCATGGCGGAATTGCACCTGGAATTGATAGACTTTTTATGGAACTAACTGATAGTAATTCTATAAGGGATGTATATGCTTTTCCGAAGGATGGTCAAGGACGTGATTTGATGCTGGATGCTCCTACAGAAATTGATAAGGAGCAACTTAAAGAATTTCATATAAAGATAAGTAAATCTTAATAAATTATTTTTAAATTTTAAAAACATGTTTTTATATAGAGTTATTATATTTTTAGGATCATTCTTATTGTTTTTAGTACAACCAATTATTGCAAAATATTTTTTACCATTTTTTGGTGGCGGCTCTGGTATTTGGATTGCTTCCGTACTATTCTTTATGACTATGCTTTTTGTTGGATATCTGTATTCCTATTGGCTTACTCTAAGTGTTGGCAGAAGACATAAAAAAATTCATCTTCTTGTGATTATATTTTCTGTAGGAATCGTGGTGATTCATAGTTTTTTAAGTAACTGGGTCTCACCTATAATGCCTCAAACTAGTGAATTGTTTCACCTAAATAATCCAATGGTTATGATAATGGTTGGACTTTTAGTAAGTATAGGCATTCCTTACTTTTTGTTATCTACCACAAGTATTTTAGTTCAATACTGGGCTTCAAAGACAGAAGATAATCCATATGATTTGTATAATTATTCAAATATTGGAGGACTTGGAGCACTGTTCTGTTATCCCTTTATAATAGAAGCGTATATTCCACTTTCTGTACAAGGTACTATATGGAGTATATTATTCATAATTTATGGTATACTATTATTATTTTTGATGTGGAAAGCTCCTATTATTAAGGATAATGAGGAAAAAATTGGAATTATAGCACCATTTAAGGGCGTTAGGTGGATACTTTGGATTTTAATAGCTGTATTAACTAGTATTATTTTATTAACATCCACAGAAATAGCAACTAGAGGAGTTTCTGCTGGTCCATTTGCTTGGTTGTTACCATTAGTTGCCTATATTGCTTCTTATGTTATTTCATTTAGAAATTGGAAAATATCTACAGGTAGATTTATTATTAAGTATGCAATTTTTATGTCAGTAGGGCTGATGTTGTATTCAGTAATTGCTTTATTATCATTCTTTGACATAATATCCCATACATTTTTATTAAGTAGTTTTTTTCTTACAGTGATGGTTTTGATATTTTTTCTGCCATTTTTCTTTATATATGCACATAGGATACTTTACTTAATTAGACCAAAAAAGAATTTATTGCCATTTTTTTATCTATGTACTGCAATTGGCGGTGTGATTGGAGGAATTATGGTAAATATTGTAGCACCTGTATTTTTTGATACGTATATTGAGTCTAGTTTTGCTATTGCAGGCTTTATACTTTTAGTTGGTATAAAAGAAGGATTGGCAAAAATTCCATTCAAAGAAAGTGGTTATGTGAATTTAAGCAAAAGACAAATAAAATACGGTTTTGCTATGGGATTGATTTTTGTGTGCGTTCTAAGTCTTGCTCAAGTATACATATTTAAAAATAGAGCAAATTTAATCTTTGAAGATAGAAATTTTTATGGCTTGGTGCGAGTTATCGAAATAGAAAAGGATGATGGTGTTGTTAATAGAAGAATTATTCATGGTAATATAAATCATGGTGAAGAAAATATTATTGAAGGAGTTAGAAGTTTGCCTGTAGCATATTACATTAATAGTAGTGGTGTTGGAAATGTTTTGGGCGATTTTAAGGATGGTGAAAATAAGAAAGTGGGTATCATAGGATTGGGTGCTGGTGGAATTGCTGGGTACTGCAATCAAGGGGATGAGTATGTCTTTTATGAAATAGATAAGCAAGTTATTAATGTTGCAAATGAGTATTTTACATATCTAAAGTCATGTGAGAATCTTAAGGTGATTTATGGTGACGCAAGAATCAAATTAGAAGAAGAATTGCAAAAAGATGGTTCGGGAAAATTTAATGTTCTCATAATGGATGCATTTTCAGATGATGCAATACCGGTACACTTACTTACAAAAGAAGCTTTTGATTTATATAATTCTCATCTAGCAGGCGAGGGTGTGCTACTTATTCATATTTCTAATAATTTTTTAGATTTACTGCCTATTATCAAAAATCAAGCAGATAGATTAAATAAAAAAATGGTTGTTGTTGATAATATAAAAATTATTAAAAAAAATAAATCAGGGATTTCGTCTCTGTGGACAATCTTGGTAGATAAAGATGTTACAAAATATGATAAATATCATACTGATAAGGAAATAGAGGACGTCAAGTTATGGACTGATGATTACTCATATATATTTGATATAATTAAATGGTAAAAAAAGTATTTTTATTTCTTATAAAATGGTATCAGAGAACATTATCATTAGATCATGGATTGCTATCGTTTGTTTATTCTGAAAGATTATGTAGATATCATCCAACGTGCTCTCAATACACATATACTGCCATAGAGAGATTTGGTGTGCTTATTGGTGGTTGGATGGGATTTAAACGAATAATTTCCTGTAATCCTTGGCAAGAAGGGGGCTTTGATCCTGTGCCACAAAAAGAAGAAAAATTTAGAAAAAAATAAATCATACATATGAAGAAAATATTATTTTTTAATTATGAATATCCACCACTAGGAGGAGGGGCAGCAAATGCTACTGAACAATTACTTGTAGAATATTGTAAACGAAAAGATATTTATGTAGAATTAATAACTAGTGCCATTGGCTCTAAGTATGAAAAAAAAGAAATAGGTAAAAATATAATTATACATAGGTTGCCAATTGGTAAGAATAAAGATAATTTAAATTTTCAAACTCAAAAAGAGTTGATGACATATACATGGAAGTTGTATGTTTTTGCAAAAAAAATACTCCAAGAAAAAAAATTTGATTTATCACATAGTTTTTTTACATTACCATGTGGAGCTGTTTCATTATTACTTAAATATCAATTTAAATTACCTTATATAGTCTCTCTAAGGGGAGCTGATGTACCAGGGTATAGTGATAGATTTATTTTTATATATAGATTTTTATTGATATTAATTAGAAAAATATGGAGAAATTCTAGATATGTTGTTACTAATAGTATTGGATTGACTGAGCTAGCTACTAAAACATTGAGTACGCAAAGATTTAAAAAGATAGTGAATGGAATTGATATTGTTCATTATGAACGAGGAATTAGGAATTGTGATGATAGAAAAAAAGAATTTATAATTTTGTGTGCTTCTAGGTTATCACATAGAAAGGGGTTTGTATATGCTATAGACGCATTACCAAATTTAGTAAAAAAATATCCAAATATAAAAATGATTTTTGCAGGAGGTGACGGAGGTGTAATGCAAAATTTAAAGGGACATGCTCAGGCTCTGGGAGTAAGAGCTTTTGTGGAATTTAGTGGAAGATATATAAAAAAACAAGCTCCCGATATATATAAAAATGCTGACATATTCCTTATGCCTTCTCTAAATGAAGGTATGAGTAATAATTTATTAGAAGCACTTGCTAGTGGTTTACCAGTTCTGATGACAAAAACTGGAGGTGCAGAAGAGTTGGTGATTGATGGAAAAAATGGTTTTTTGATAGAAAAGAAAAATGCTAAAGATATAGAGCAAAAAATTGAAAGATTTATAAAAGATGATAGTTTATGTGAAAAAATGGGGATTGTGAGTAGGGAAATAGCAACTGAGATGAGTTGGAAGAATGTTTCAGATGAATATGTAGAACTTTATAAAAGTATTTCAAAAAAATAACATAGCATTAATTTTGTAAATAATGAAAAAAAAGTATTTAAAAATTCTTAAAATTGTAGTTAGTGTTCTTTTGTTAGGAATACTATTTAGTTTCGTAGATTTTGAAAATGTTTTACAAAATATGCTTTATGCAAATATTAGTTATCTAGTCCTTTTTGTTTTTCTTACAATTATTGCAATGCTTGTGTCTTCATATAAGTGGTATGTCTTAGCTTCTAGTCAGGGATTTAATAAGTCATTCTTTTTTTATTTTAAAATATATTTTGTAGGAATATTTTTGAATAATTTTTTCCCATCATCTATAGGAGGTGATATTTATCGTGTTATTTCCTTAAGTTCAAATAAACATGATGTAAGTAAGGCGTCAGAGAGTGTTGTGATTGATCGTGTAAGTGGTTTGGTTACAATTATTTTTTTATCATCTATATTTGGAATTATTTTAATAATTTCTGAAGAAACTGAAGTTATTATGAAATTTATAGTTTTGTTTATTGTGATTTTTGCAATAAGCTTAGTTCTTTTTGCTTATTTGTTGGATTGTAAAGTGATGCAAAAAATACTGAAAGTCTTACCAAAAAAAGTTTTAGATTATGGAAAGAATTTAAGAAATTTTACTATAGGCAAATTAGGATTACTGTCTGTAGGTTATAGTACTCTATTTGCATTTATAGGTCTTGCTTTAAGTAATTATATTTTATTTTTGTCATTAGGTACAACTATAAATCCAGTATCCTTTTTAAGTGTAATATTTCTTATAAGTATAATTTCATCACTTCCAGTGAGTATAGGAAATATTGGTATAAAAGAATGGGCTTATGTAACTTTATTTGGTGTATTTGGTGTTAGTGCAACTATTTCTATCGCAGTTGTTTTGCTTTCTAGGGTTTTGCAAATGGGAATAAGTGTATTTGCTATTCCATTTTATCTAGCTAATAAAAAAATAATAAAAAAAGAAGAAAAATTAAAATAGAAACAAGGTTATTATAGCTAAGTGATTATTGTGTTTATACTTGTAAAAGTTAGACTTTCTATCTATCTATTTTTGTAAAATATAATTTATAAAAATCTTACTAATAAAAGGCTTTTGAAAATACATTTTAGATTTATTTTTAAAATTTTTATTGATAAATTAACTTTGTGCTTTATACTTAATTTTAAGAAGCTAATTCAAAAAGAATTGAGATTTTTTTGGATTTGTATATGATTATAAATAGATAATATGATATAATAATAGTGTTATTGATTGAATATGTTTTTAAAAAAATTAGCCTTTTGTAAAAGTAATGTAATAGTTTTAGGATGAATTTATCAGAAGAGTTGTAATAATATAATAAAATAAAGTTATGATAGAAAATAAAGACACAATTATAAAAAAAGTTACTGCTCGCGAAATATTGGATTCTCGTGGAGTTCCAACTGTAGAAGCAGAGGTTTTTTTAGAGGGTGGAGTTAAGGCGTGGGCACAGATTCCAAGTGGTTCATCGACTGGTGCACTTGAAGCTGTGGAACTTAGAGATCGAGATGAAAAGCGATATTTTGGAAAAGGTGTTCTGAAGGCTGTGAAAAATGTAAATAATGATATAGCTAGTATAATAGTTGGATTGGACGCTTTAAATCAGAGAAAACTTGATGAAAAAATGATAGAGGCTGACGGAACAGAAAATAAAGGTAAATTTGGTGCAAATGCGATTCTTGCAGTATCGTTAGCGGTCTGTAGAGCGGCAGCTATAAGTCAGGATTTACCACTCTATAAATACATTGCAAAACTACACGGAACTAAGAATTTTGTCATTCCTATTCCAATGTTTAATATCATAAATGGAGGAAAGCATGCTGATAGTGGACTTGCTATACAAGAATATAAAATAGTACCAGAGGGAATTGAGACATTTAAGGAACAATATAGAGCAGGTAGTGAGATATTTCATGCACTTAAGACGTTATTAAAAGATTCTGGAAAAACTGTTGCAGTTGGAGATGAAGGAGGATTTGCTCCAAAGCTGGATAATAATACTTCACCTCTTACAGAAATTTCTAAAGCTGTAAATGATGCTGGTTATAAGATTGGTGAGGAAGTGGGCATAGCTTTAGACTGTGCGGCTAATTCATTTTATGATGAAGAGACTAAAAAGTATGTGTTTGAGATAGAAGAAAAGGTTTTTTCAACTGAGGAACTTATAGAGGTGTATAGAGATTGGATTGAAAATAATAATATTATATCAATTGAAGATGGAGTTATCGAAGATGATTGGGAAGGATGGTCAAAGATGCACACTGAACTAGGAGATAAAATTATGATGATCGGTGATGATTTATTAGTTACAAACGTAAAACTTCTTCAAAAAGCAATTGATAACAAGTCTTGTAATGCAGTTCTTATAAAGCCAAATCAAATAGGAACATTGACAGAAACTTTGGCGTGTATGAAACTCGCACAAGAAAATAATTTTAAGACTGTTGTTTCTCATAGAAGTGGTGAGACAGTGGATGATTTTATAGCAGATTTATCTGTAGGAGCTGCTGCTGACTATATAAAAACAGGTTCACTTTCACGAGGAGAAAGATTGGTTAAATATAATAGATTGTTAAGCATAGAAGAACAATTAAATAACAGATAAATAAGTTATGTCAAAAAAACAAAAGGTGGTGTGTGTTGGTTCTATGGGCAGGGATATATTTTTTCCTACAAATTCAGGGGAGGTGGAAAAAGATATGCAAAAGGGAGGAAAGGGTGAAAAATGGAGTTTTGGCTATGGAGAAAAAATTCACATAGAAGATAGGTTTCAGGCTTTAGGAGGATGCGCTTGTAATATAAGTGTGGGACTTTCTCGTCTTGGGGTAGATGCTACTGCCTATGGAGTTGTGGGTGCTGACTCTGATGGGGGATGGATTAAAGAAGAATTGTTACGTGATAATGTCGATATAGAGCATGTTACAACAAGGAAAAATTCCAATAGTGATGTTTCATTTATACTTGTTAGAGAAGATGAGGGAGATAGAATCATTTTTGCTAATAGAGATGTCGGTGAAAAACTAAAGGTAGATAAGAATGAATTAAAATGGTACGATTGGGTGTTTGTAGGGTCTCTTTATGGAGAGAATAGAGTAGATAATATGAATGCAATTCATGATGCTGTGGTAAAGGGGAATATGTCATTAATTTTGAATCCAGGTATGTCAAATATTCAAAATGACACTAGGAAAATTTATGATTTACTTAATCATACTAAAATCTTATTTGTAAACAAAAAAGAGGCTCAAGAAATTATAATAAAGGGTGGGTTAAATATTGACAATATTGATTTATTGAAGGAGAGCCAGTTACTGAATGTGCTCAATGATTTAGTAATGGATGAATCAGTTATTGTTTTAACATATGGAAATAAAGGTGCATGGGTTCTTAGGAATAAAAAAATAACTTATGTTTCTGTACTAGAGGGTGAGATAAAAGACACTACTGGAGCAGGAGATGCG
Organism: Candidatus Moraniibacteriota bacterium; assembly: GCA_947311515.1. Taxonomy (GTDB): domain Bacteria; phylum Patescibacteriota; class Minisyncoccia; order Moranbacterales; genus JALWEZ01. The sequence goes on from CAMZLB010000021.1 coordinate 9,296, forward strand.
TTTGCAAGTGCCTTTGTAGCAGCTTTAATATCTGAAAAAAATATTTCTCAGGCTATGCAATGGGGAGCAGCTAATAGCCATAGTGTAATTAGTGAGTATGGAGCTCATAGAGGATTATTAAATAAATCTAAAATTGAAGTTGATTGCTCTAATTTTTTAGTGGAATTAATGGTATAATAGTTATATGGGAATTTTTTCTAAATTTAAAAATAAAAAAAAGGGTAATAGAGAATATTATCTGTCTTTAGACATAGGAACCGAAGTTGTAAAAGCTCTTATTTTTTATATTGATAAAGGTGAAAAGAAAGGAGTCGTTATTGGATCAGGGCGATGCAAACAAAAAGGAGGGAATATGCAAAGTGGAGCAATATCTGATATTTCTGGCGTTGTTTTATCTTGCAAAAAGGCAATTGAAGAAGCACAGAAAATGGCTAATGTTGGTCCAGTTAATAAGGTAGTTATGGGAATAGCAGGTGAACTAGTAAAAGGTACAACAACTACAGTTCATTATGAGAGAGCAAAATCTGAAGATAGGATAGATTTATCTGAACTTAGGGAGATTATTCAAAAAGTTCAAGAAAAGGCATATGAAAGAATAACAAAACAAATTGCATGGGAGTTGGGTAGAGATGTTGAAGTAAGGCTTATAAATGCAGCAATAGTTGATGTTAGAATAGATGGATATAGAATTACAAATCCATTGAATTTTCAAGGAAAACGAGTTAGTATTAGCATATTTAATGCACACGCTCCAATATTACATTTAGGAGCAATTGATACAATAGCAAAAGATCTTGATTTGGAAATTATGAATGTTGTCGCTGAGCCATATGCCGTATCTTCTTCTGTTGGTTATGAAGATATACTTGATTTTAGTGCGATTTTTATAGATATAGGAGGTGGAACTACTGATGTTGCTGTTGTAAGAAATGGTGGACTTGAAGGAACTAAAATGTTTGCAATCGGTGGAATAGCTTTTACTAAAAGATTGGCACATGATTTTCGCATAACGACAAAGGAAGCGGAAAAATTAAAAGTAGAATATTCGCATGGTGAGGTAGTAGGTGAATTAAATGATAAAATAAGAGAAGTAATTTTGGAAGATGCTGCTGTATGGCTTAGTGGTGTAGAGTTATCCTTAGCTGAATTTGCAGAAAATGATCTTTTGCCTTCTCAGATTTATATATGCGGAGGAGGGAGTGCATTACCAGAATTACAAGAGGCATTACTTAGTAATAAATGGGTTCAAAACTTACCTTTTTCCAATTCGCCAAGAGTTAGTTTTTTGAAGCCTAGGGATGTGGCTAGGATGATAGATTCTACAAAAACATTAGATAGTCCACAGGATGTAACGCCACTCGCCCTTGCAAATCTTATGGTGGATATTCAAGATGAGGAGAGAGTTTTGGTGCAAATTTTAAGAAGAATAATGCGATCGATCTAATATTACTTAATATGACAAAAAAAAGGAATTTCTATGAGCTATACGTAGCTGCAGAAGAAGAGGTTACAACTATAATTAGTAGAGTTCATGCAGCAAAGGAACACTATGTAGTTTTGATTATTCCAAAAAATGCATTACTTCTCCAAAGTACTATAAATTTACGATTACTTAGCAGAGAATCAAAAAAACAACAAAAAGAGATTGTGATAATTACTCAGGATGAGTTTGGGCTTAAACTTGCTGAAAGATTGGGTATTCATGCTGAATCATTAAGTATTTGGCAAAAAGAAATGTCAAATAAAGAAAATATATCTCAGAAAACATTTGAATCGGAAGATGAAATTATAAAGGGAGAGGATAATTCTCAAGAAAAAACGATAGGTTCAAGTAGATATCACACTAAGGAAAATGATGAAGTTAAAAAATTAAAAACTTTTTCAGATATTCGAATAGGTGAAGAAATGAATGGATGTGGTGATAATGTTTTTGTGGATGAAAATTCATTAGATAGAAAAGTATATAACTCCAAGCAAATAAGACCACTTATAGAAAAAAAAGTAACGAGGACAAGTTCTTCGGAAAAAAAAATCAAGGAAGAATTGTATGAGAAAGATAAGTATGATAGAGATATATCTAGGCAAAGTTTTTTTGAGAATGAATATGAGGAAATAGAAGATAAAAAGTTTAATGATGATTGTAATATAAAAAAAACCAAGAATACAAAGATATTTTCTAAAATTAGAAGTTTGGTAAATCAAGTAGGTAAGTCTAATTTTACTAATGATAGAAAAAAAGTAAATTCTAATCATAAGCAAAAAACAAAATTAAAATCAGAATATAAAAATGTGAGAGTAAAATCTTCTTATAAAAAGATAGTTTTTATAAGTATATGTATAATATTTTCTATACTGTTTATAACTACGTTTCCTTATTCAAAAATAACATTGGAAGTTTCCGATTTTGTAATAGATGACAAGGTTACAATAACAGCAAGTATAGATGAACAAAAAATGGATTCTGAGCGTAGAATAATAGCAGCTAGAAAAATAGAAAAGGATATAACACGGAAAATTTCTATTCTTCCTACTGGTGAACGTGACACCACTCCTCAAAAAGCTAAGGGAACAATTACAATATATAATGAGTTTAGCTCAAAAACACAACCATTAGTTAAGACTACAAGATTTTTATCTGAAGATGGTGTCCTCTTTAGACTTGTAAAAAATGTTATCGTACCAGGATTAGTGAGAAAAGGTGATAAGATAATACCAGGAAAGCTTGATGTATTAGTTGTTGCAGACGACTCTGGAAAAACTTCAAATATAAAAGCTACTAAATTTAGTATTCCAGGATTCAGGGGAACAGGTAAGGAAGATAAGATTTATGCTATTTCTGAAAAGAATATGAGTGGAGGGAGTACTGGTGCTGATAATTATGCAACAGTAAAAGAAAATGATATAGTAATGGCAAAAAATAAGGCTGAAAAAGATGTGGATGAATATGTGTTGAGTGAAGTGAAGAAATTGTTGAAGTCTGATGAAGAAATTTTATTGGGAGATGCAATTAAATTAGAAATTACTAGGTCGGAGAGTGATTCTGTGGTAGGTTCTGCTGTGAAGGAGTTGGTTTATTTTGTAACAACTCATGTAACAGCTATCATTGTGAATAAGAATGATGTTGAAAAAATAACGAAATATGCACTTGAACAAAAAAGCTCAAATTTTGTTGATAATAATATGAGGTTTGAATATAGCTTTGAAAAAGTTGAAGCTGATTTTGATGATGGAAGATTGGTTATTAGTGTAGATGCTAGTGCAAAAGATACAGGAATAGTAAATGAGGATGAATTTAAGAGAGATATTTTAAATAAAACGTATGATGAATTATCGGAAATAATAAAAGAAAAATATCCAATTATAAAGGATATATCCATTGAACTCTTCCCATCTTTTTTATCAGATAGAGTGTCAGCCAGAATATGGATGATAAAGATAATTAAAAAAGAACTATAAAGTAAAAAGCCCCTTACCTTAGTTTAGGTTTGGGGACTTATTAAGCAGGATGATATCAAATATCAAAAAGTTAATATTATCTCACGTATAGCAAGAAAAATTAAGACATTCACTACAATTAATAGTATAGCATGTATAATTTTCGAAAAAAACTTTTCTGTTATGATATTTTTAATCATTAATTTACTAAAATAAAAATTTCCTATGATTGATAGTATTCCCATCAATACTAGTATTACTTTACTCATCAAGATACCTCCTTTATAAATTTAACATTTTTAAATGTTAATTTCATTATATGAGTTTTAATTAAAAAACGCAAGGTACTAATTGCTACATTCAACCTTTTATTGCAACACACTCATAAATATCAATTCCAGTTTTTTCATAAAACACTTCGACAGGTGTTTTCCAATTTAGTCTTTTACGTGGTCTAGCATCAATCAAATATTCAGATTTCAATAATTCCTCATCTGTTATCTTACTCCAATCAGTTCCTTTTG
>CAMZLB010000022.1 GCA_947311515.1 Candidatus Moraniibacteriota bacterium
CTATATGATCAATACAAAATCTTTATAGGAAATACAACATAGTGACCAATACATAATTTTATCACACTTTCAAAGGACCGTAAATCTCAAAATTCCTAAGTTCAACAATTACTTGCAACACTCTAAATAAATATTTTCTAATTATTATTTAATTAGTTTAATATTTATTTAGAGTGTTGCAAGTAATTGTTGAACTTAGGAATTTTGAGATTTACGGTCCTTTGAAAGTGTGATAAAATTATGTATTGGTCACTATGTTGTATTTCCTATAAAGATTTTGTATTGATCATATAGTAGTTTTAATTCAGTTGCTGTGTGTAATTTCGTAGAATAGTTAATGATAAGTAGATTTAAAATCAAAATGCTTTAAAGTGTAAAATATGAAATTTTTAAAGAATGTATTTCCTTTTTTAAATTGGTTCAAGGGGTACAATAGAAAAATATTACTAGCAGATTTATTTTCAGGAGCTACTGTCACGGTTGTTTTGATACCTCAGGTAATGGCATATGCTATTATAGCGGGATTACCTCCTGTTTATGGACTGTATACTTCGCTTTTTGGTGTTGCAATTGCTGCAATGTGGGGAAGTTCAAGGCAATTATCTACGGGTCCTGTTGCTATTACTTCATTTTTAGTTTTTGCTACAATTTCTGGATATGCTGAGCCAAATAGTTCAGAGTATATTGCTCTTGCTGTTTTTTTAGCAATATTGGTAGGACTTATTCAGTTTCTTATGGGATTTTTAAAGTTAGGATTTTTGGTAAGTTTTATATCTCATGCTGTTATTGTTGCATTTTCTGCAGCTGCAGCTATTATAATAGCTGCAATGCAAATTCCAAATTTATTAGGATTTAAAATTGATATGCATGAACATATATGGCAAAACTTTCTTGAAATATTTAAACATATCCCTAATACACATTTGATTACATTTTCCATAGGGGTGATGTCTTTGGTAATAATTTTTACTTTAAAAAAAATATCAAAAAAAATACCAGCTGCATTAATTGTAGTCATTTTTGGAATAAGTATTACTAAATTTTTTGATTTAGATATGAAAGGACTTGATATAATTGGAAATATTTCTTCACAGATACCATTTCCATCTTTACAATTTGTACCAGAGAGAACCGTTGACTTACTTCCAGCTGCTTTTATAATCTCTATTGTAGGATTCTTAGAAACTTTTGCAGTATCTAAATCTATTAGTAGAAGCACGAAACAAAAAACTAATGTAAATCAAGAACTTATTGGACAAGGACTTGGAAATTTTGCTTCAAGTATATTTCAAGGGTATCCAGTTTCAGGATCTTTTTCTAGAAGTGCAGTTAATTTTTCTTCAGGTGCTATCACAGGAATGTCCTCTGTATTTGTTTCAATCTTTGTATTAGTGATATTAGTATTTTTTACGGAATATCTTTATTTTTTACCAAAGGCAGTGCTAGCTGCTATAGTAATTTCTGCTGTTATGTCATTTGTTGACATTAAAGCAATAAAGAATGTTTTCAGTATCTCTAAGTTAGATGGATTAGTGTTGATTATTGTGTTTATAGCTTCATTCATTCTTAAGCCAGATGTAGCAATTTTTATTGGTATTATATTATCATTGTTTATATTTTTTAAAATATCAATGAAAACAAATGTTATGGAGTTAGTTTATAATAAATATACTAAAAGATTATCAAGTATGTTGCGAAGTAAAGGTAATTTTGTTATTTTAGATAATTTGTTGATGGTTAGAATTGATATGCCAATTTTATATATAAATTCAGAAATAATAATGGAAAAAATTATATCAATAGTGGAAGAAAAAAAAACAAAAAAAGATATCAAAAAAATTCTTATATCATTTTTGGGCGTGAGCTATGTGGATTCAAGTGGTGTAGGGGCCGTGAGTATCCTTGTTGAAGAGTTGAAGAATAAAAATGTGGAAGTATATTTTGTGCATACGAGAGTCAGTATAAAAGATAGATTAAGAAAAGAGGAAAATCTTAAACAAATAAAAACATTTGAAACTGACGAGGAAGCATTTGAGACATGTAGAAAAGTGTAATAATTCTTTATAAGAAAAAAACAAATTTCGTCAAAATATTCTGATGTCTTTCTTTAATTTTCATTATTTTTACCAAAAAAACTAAAAATCTTAGCAAGAAAGTAAGATTTTAAGCAGATTATTATAAGTAAACAGAAATCTCTTGTTTTAATTGTAAAAGGTATATTCAGCATTTTATAAATAGACTTTTTAAAATTGATTTTAGATTGTAATAGTTCTATTCAATAAAACCTTTCTTTATCTCGGGTTTTTACTGTAGAGAACATGTTAGTAAAAAAAACAAGTAGGATTGATAAAGAAAAAGCCCGTCAATGACGGGCAAATTCTATTTTAGTGGAGCTGATGGGAATTGAACCCATGTCCATATTTGGTATTGTAACAGCAGTCTACATGTTTAGAGATATCTTCAATGTTGATACAAACTCAACAGTTTCGAGAAGATGCTAGAAAATATTCAAAAAAATACATTTCTCTAGACAGAAAAATTAAATTATTAAATCTCTGTCAAATATAATAACGCACCTCATAGTTTGGCACCACGATAATATTTATGAGATATCAATATAAGTGATGCTTTCGCGAATTTAGGCGAAAGATGGCGCAAAGTTTGGTGTAAACGCTTGAGCGATTGCACGCTTTGCTTTTGTAATATAGTTTGCACTTATACAAGTTTCATTGTGGATTTACGTGGAGACAATGAACCACGACATGCACACTGTTAAATAACAAACTGTCGAAGCAAAACAGCCCCTAAATTCATGTATTATAATATATGAATTTAGGGAATGTCTTGAATAAATTAAGTTTTTAATGCTCTATTTATTCGTCTATCGCTATCGCGTTTAGCTATGTCAGATCTTTTATCATGTTTCTTTTTTCCTCTAGCTAAGGCAAATTCTAATTTCAGATACTTTCCTTTATTATACACACGTATAGGTATAAGTGTCAATCCTGCTGTTCTCTTTTTACCTATTAATGAATTTATTTCAGATTTTTTTAGTAAAAGTTTTCTTGAACGTGTTGGTTCATATTCAGTAATATTTGTTGCAAATTTATATAATGGGATAAATGCATTTGTAAGATAAAATTCTTCATTACTAAAGGACACAAAAGATCCCTTTAGTGAAATATTACCAGTTTTTATGGATTTAACCTCATGACCACGTAAAGCTAAACCAGCCTCATATTTTTCAATGAGCTTATAGTTAAAACTTGCTTTTTTATTTGATGCAAATATTGCCATTCTTATAGTGTGAGTTTTTTTAAAAATATTTCTAAATCTATCTTATCTTATATGCTATAATAATAATATAAAATTAAAGACTATTTAATAATATCATAACTATGCGTAATATAAAAATAAATAAATATATTTACTCAGGTATCTGTTTTGTTTTGTTATTTATAACAATTTTTTCTTTTCAGGAAGTTTTTGCTGGAAAAGATGATACTGCATCTGGGTGGGCTTGGTCAGGTTCAAATAATCCTAGCGGAAATCTTGCTGGTTTTGGGTGGATTAGTACAAATAGGATAAACTGTGATACAGATGATAATGGAACTAGTGATGGAGGATATGGATGTCCTGTGGCTGGTACATCTATATCGGATTATGGAGTAAATATTCCAGACGCTGGTAATAATTTGTCTGGGTACGCTTGGAGTGAGCGAGTTGGTTGGATATCATTTAGATCTGTTGATTTAGTTGGATGTCCTGCTGCTCCTTGTAATGCACGTAGAGTTGATGGAGGTGTAGGTAATCCTGATGAAATTCACGGATGGGCTAGAATTCTTGCAATTGCAAATGCTGGTGCTAATAATGGAAGTTTCAATGGATGGATTAAATTACATTCAGAAATTGCTGATCCTATAGCTTACGGAGTAAAACTAAACGAAACTAATATTCCAATGGATTTAATGAATTATGCATGGAGCGATGAATTTGGTTGGATTGATTTTTCTAGAGTTATTGTGGGACCTATTCCTGACTTGGTGATCTGTCCTTCATCTTTTGCCATGTCAGTAGGAGCAATACTAGATACAAAGCTTTGGCTTGGAGGTACTTGGGGAAGCGTGACTTGTGCTTATATATCTGCTAATTTAACTGAATTTACAGATGTCACTTCTCATGCAGATTCTTCCTGGGTGAGCGTTGATTCAGGAATTGCTACGGTGGATAATGGAGCAAATATGGGTCGTGTTGAAGGTGTGTCAAATGGTTTTACAACGATAACAGCAACTCATAAAGGACTTACAACAAATGCTTATATTACAGTGTCTGGAAGTGGTAGTAATTGTGGAAATGGTGTTATTGATACAGGGGAGGTATGTGATTTAGGAGCTAGTGGTAATGGAGTGTGTCCAGTAACTTGCTCAGCATCCTGTACACTAAATAGTTGTTTATGTATTTAATGTTGATTTAAAAATTATGAAGGAAAAAATATTAAGTTTTATTAAAAAAAGAAAATCTACAGATATTTCTCGTTATCTGCCAATCGATGGAGAAAGGTGGTTTGATACTTATTTTTTTGCAATTAAAAATGCTCTCAGGAGAGCTTGGAATTGGAAATTTATGTGGTTTTGGGCAATCTTTATCGGAGGAGGTTATGGAAGTCTGAATTTCAATGGGGGTAGTGAGGTATCTGATAATCTTAGTGAAGATATGGTTAATGGGTCAGAGTTTTCTACTGATCCGACTTTGTTTTTTATAGATAATATGGTTTGGTTTATTGCTGGAGCTGTTGTTATTTTATTTTTATTCATTATTTTTTGGATACTTAGTTGTGTTTCTAGATGGGGTCTTATTGGAAGTATTTCAGAGATTCAAGACAATGGAAAACCAAAAAGTGATAAGATTATGGAAGTTTGGAAAAAAGGAGAGAATGGATTGGGAAGAATATTTTTACTTGATATTATAGTTACATTGTTTTGGCTTATTGTTGTAGGTGTAATTGTAGCTATTGTAGGAATTAGTTCATACGCACTAAGTCAATTTATTGATGCTATTTTCGTTTTTGTATTTTTCATCTTAACTTTTTTACCTTTATTTTTTTTGCTTATTGCATTTTCTACAATAGTTAAGTATGTTGTCAGTATTTCAACGGTTATTATGGTTCTTGAAAATAGCAGACCTATTAAGTCTATAAAAAAAGCAGTGCACTTGCTAATATTTGGGTACAGAGAGGTTGGAAAAATAGTTCTTATGCGTATCTTATTGAGTTTTATAAGTATAGGATCTAGCTTTGTATTTTTTAGCTTTTTTTTATGCATTGGTATTTTTATTGCTGTACCTTTTATTGTCGCTGTGATAATGCAACACAATATTTTTGAAAATATTGTGTTTTCTGTGATTTCGAGTGGTGTTTTTATTATATATCTAGTATTTTTTATAAGTTTTATCATTATTATTACTATTATTTTAAAATTAACATTTTTAGATTTGTGGGTTTGGTGGGTTAAGAGAAATATGCCACGGTTACGGGAAGGCAATGTTTTATAATAAGGTATTTAATAATATTTATGAGTATGGATTTAATTAATGCAAAGGTTTATGTAAAAAAAGGAGAATTTAGACCAGAAGAAAGAGATAATAAAAAAATAATTATAAGTATTGTATTTTTTGTTATATCATTATTATTAGGTTTTTTAATTGCATTTGCTTCAGATAATGCAATCAATAACTCAAAATGGACATTATTTTCTATTATTGCAACGATTTCAGTGTCTATTTTGATGATAAATATACTACTTAATCCTAGTGGAAAGGGGAGGATTTTATCGATATTTATTTTCTTTGTTCCAATTTCTTTTTTTGGATTTTCGTATATAAGTACTATGTTTAGTATTTTAGCTGCTTTAATAATGTCAGTTTCTACTGAAAATATACATAAATATATTATGAATATGCGTAAAATTCATATAGGACAGGCAATAAATATGGGGGTAGGAGGTGTTTTGATAGCATTATCAATAGCTGTGTCTGGTCAATATTTTGCAACTATGGTAAAGCAAGAAACAAAAGAGTTTATTCCCAAGATTAATGAAATGCAAGTAGTGAACAATTTACTAGAAAGGTACATTCTAAAAAATGAACATGGCGGTGTTATGACAGTTGATAATTTTATTAAGAAATTTCTTAAAACTGAATCTTTTGAAAGTTTAAATAAATTAGAATCTTTTATTCTATTTGGTAAGGAGTTACCTAAAAATAATAATTTGGAAACTAATATATTAGAAAGTGTCAATAGTACATTAGTTTCTACAGAAAACAAAATGATGAAATCTCTGCGAAATGATATGTCTAAAAAAATTAACAAAAATTTGACTGGTAATGAGAATATTATAGATGTACTCACAGAACTTATGCAAATACAATTAGAAAAAATAATGCTAGGTAATAGCGTCTTTATTTCATTTATTCCAAAAGTATTTGCTTTATTATTATTTTTGATTTTAGTGTCTGCATCAGCAATACTTAAGTTTCCAATAATTTGGATTTCAACACTATTATTTAGATTTTTACAATTTACAAACTTATTTAAAATAGTTAGTGTAAATAAAAAAGTTGAGTGTATAGTATTTAAAAAATAAAATATATGTTAAATTAGCACTCTACTAAAGGGATTGCTAATTTTTCCATAGTGTGATAAGATAAGTTCGTATAAATACTATAGAATTTTAAAGAAAAATATGAATCCATATGATATTTTAGGAGTAAATAAAAGCTCTTCTGATGATGAAATAAAAAAAGCCTTTAGAAAGGCGGCGCATAAATATCACCCAGATAAGGAGGGTGGAGATGAGAATAAGTTTAAAGAGATAAATGAAGCTTATCAAATCTTGTCTAATAAAGAAAAACGCGCTCAATATGATCAATTTGGACAGACTTTCAACGGTGCTTCTGGTGGACCTGGTGGAGGTGGGGGGTTTGATTTTTCTCAGTTTAAGCAACAAGCCCAAAATGGTAGTTTCGAATTTAATTTTGGTGGTGGAGGTGGAGGTTTCAGTGATATATTTGAAGATATGTACGGTAAAAAGAGTAGTAGGACTAGGGGGAGAGATATTCAAGTTAGGACAAAAATTACTTTTAAAGAGATGATTGAGGGTATTACGAAAAAAATTGAATTATATAAATCTACGACTTGTAATGGTTGTAGTGGAACTGGCGGAGATAAAAATTCTAAAGAGACAACTTGTGAAAAATGTAAAGGAAGTGGAAGTGTTCAAAAAGTAATGCGTACAATGCTAGGTAATTTTGCACAAACAGTTACTTGTAATGACTGTGAAGGTAGAGGTAAAAGGTATGAAAAACAGTGTGCAGATTGTAAAGGTAAAGGAAAGAAAGATGAAGATGTTATTGAAAGTGTGGAAATTCCTGCAGGAATAAATAATGGTCAGACAATTTTGGTTAATGGAAGAGGGGAAGCTGGAGAAAATGGAGGACCAGCAGGAGATTTACTTATAGTTGTTGAAGTTATTAATGATAGTAAATTTATAAGAGAAGAAGATAATATAAATTCAGAAGTTCATATTTCATTTAGTCAGGCAGCTTTAGGTAGTAAAGTGGATGTGGAAACAGTAGATGATTCTGTGACTATGAAAATACCTTCAGGTACACAATCAGGTGAAATATTTAGAATAAGAAATAAAGGAGTTCCAAGATTGCAACGCATGGGTAGGGGAGATCATATGGTTACAGTTGTGGTGGACGTTCCAACTAAATTGAGTCGTAGTCAGAAGAAATTGATTGAAGAGTTAACTAAGGAGGGACTTTAAATTTATATATATTCAAAATGAAAACATTTTTCATAAGAACTTTTGGTTGTCAGCAAAATGTGGCAGATAGTGAGAGGATTGCAACTTATTATGAAGCAAGAGGTTATAAGCAAATTGAAGATGAGAATCTTGCAGACTTGATTGTAATAAATTCTTGCATGATTAGAGACAGAGCAGAAGAGAGAGTATATGGTTACATAAGAAATTTGAGAAAATTAAAGGATGTTGATAAGCAAAGAATAGTTCTAACAGGATGCGTTACGGGTGCTGCGACTAGAGAGCCAAGTGGAAAAATGGCAAAAAAAATAAAGAAAAGAATACCTAATACAGAGCTTTTGTCACTAGAAGATGTAGGATTTGAGCCAGAACCAAAAAGAGGAAAGGGTAAGCATGCTTGGGTGATAATTTCCAATGGTTGTAATAATTATTGTACATTTTGTATCGTTCCTTTTGCAAGAGGCAAAGAAATATCAAGACCATTTCAAGATATCTTGAAAGAAGTGAAAAAGTTAACTGATGACGGGTATACATCACTTACATTACTTGGACAAAATGTTAATTCTTATGGTAGTGATTTAGTATTTGCAAAAAAGAAAGAGGGACAAGGTGAATATGAGCTACCTTCAGGATTAAAGGTGAAGCCAGTGCTGGTTTCTCACTTAGGTAAAAAAAGAATTCCTACATTATTTCCGTATTTATTAGATGCGATTGCAAAAGTTAGAGGACTTGAAACTGTAACTTTTACAAGTTCAAATCCATGGGACTTTTCTGATGAGCTTATAGAAGTAATTGCAAAAAATAAAAATATTGATAGACTTTTGCATTTACCTGTGCAATCTGGAAGTGATAGGGTACTCAAATCCATGAATAGATGGTATACTTCAAAAGAGTATATAGAATTGACTGATAAAATAAAAAATAAAATTCCAGAAGTTGATTTTATAACGGATATTATAGTTGGGTTTGCAGGAGAAACAGAAAAAGATTTTGAAAAAACAGTAAAATTAGCTAAGAGAGTTGGTTTTGTGAGAGCTTTTATAGGGCAGTACTCTGAACGACCTGGGACAGTAGCTACAATCAAGATGAATGATGATGTCTCACAGAAAGAAAAAAAACGTCGTTGGGAGATTATAAATGAACTTATAAATGTCCCAAATTTAGGAATCTCTTATAGTAAAGATTGGATAAGAACTAGAGAAAAACATAGCATTCGTTAGGAGTGTGTTTTGAAAAAAAATAATTATAAAAAATATGAAAGATAATAAATCATCAAATACTAAAATTGTATTTATAATGGCTCTAATTCTTGAGCTATTTATGGCATTTCCTGTTCTTGCTTGGTTTACAGGTACAATTTTGTCTGTGGGTTCATTGTATATTGTAGTATTCATAATTAATACTATAGCTCTTATAGTAGTATCTAGTAGTCATAGAGGTTCTGTAGTGCCTCCAATAATAGGTATAGTTGGTAGTTTTTTGGGATTTGTGCCTGTTATAGGGTGGCTTATTCATACAACTGCGGCTATGTTGTATCTAGTGTCAGTTATAAGATTATCACGAGACCATCAAGATAGTGGAGTTAATGATAAACAAGAAACTAAGGAAAAAAAAGAAATAAAAAATAGTAATAAAAAAATTAGAGATGCTGAGATAGTGAAATAATATTTTGAAAAATCAGGTAAATTAAAAGTCTTGTAATAATAAAGTTTTTTTGGAACATGCTTTTTGTTTTGTCTAGATTTTAAAATTTAGTTAAGGAAAACCTGCAAAACTAACCAAAAATAAAAAACAAAAATATCTTTTGTAGAGTTAATTTGTGTTTGGTTGGCTTCGTAGAATGTCCTTAAGGAGAAACTATAAAACTAACTTATTAGTAAAAATAAATCTGAAATACATTCTCAAAAGCCTTTAATTAGTAAGATTTGCATAAATGGAATTTTGTTGTAAAAAGTAATAAAAAGGATAATTTTTACAGCTTCTTATTAAATACCAAATTCTAGCTGTTGTTCTTCACTCATCATTCCTGTGTGCCAAGGAGGATCAAATATTAAATCTATCTCTACTTTTGTAATATGTAATTCTTTGGAATCTAAAAGCGTAGTTTCTATATCATGTTCTATTACATGAAATAGTGGACAACCAACAGTTGTAAGAGTCATGATTATAAAAGCTGTTTTCTTTTTGAGTTTTGCTCCATAAACGAGACCCATAGAAGTTATAGGTATCTGAAGTTCAGGATCAATAACCTCTGAAAGTAACTTCATCAATCTTTCATCTCTCTCTAAATTTGGGAGTTCTTTATTATCCATAATTTGTGATAAATGTATTTTATACTTAAAGCTTTATTAAAATAGATTTTAGTAAAAAAGTGGGATTTTATCATAGATTATTAAGTAGGTTTTGTAAAACTAAATTATTGGCAAAAATTAATAAAATAAATCTAAAATATATTTCTAAAAACCTTTATTTATAGGATTATTATAAATTGTATTATGTAAGAAATGATAAAAAGTATAATTTGTGGAGCTCTGTAGAGCTTCTTTAATAACTGAAGTGTGTAAGTTTATATAAGATCTTTACCATTTTTTCTAATTTTTATAGCAAGAACAGGGCAAGCTCTAGCAGCGTCAATAATATCATCTTCACTGTCTTCACTTGCTGTAGCAAGTATAACAGCCTTACCCTCATCATTTAAGGTAAATGTTTTGTCTGCTGGTGGAATACAAGCACTTGCTCCAATACAGCCTTCTCTGTCAACTATTATTTCAAGATCTCCAACATTTAAAGGTCCATATGGTTTTTCTGGGTCTAATAAATTTTCTTCTGACATATTTTTTAGTTAAGTATAGATTTTTGAGCTACTTCTAGTGAAAGAAGTGCACACTTAAGTCTAGTATGACTGAGTGTGATACCCAATAAAGAAAGAATATCATCTTTTGTCATTTTTTTCAAGACATCAATATGTTCCCCTTTGATTTTTTCTGTAAGCATACTTGCTGTAGCTTGTGAGATAGCACAACCTTCACCAGAAAATGAAACATCTGAAATTATATTATTATTTAGTATAATATCTATTCTTATTTTATCTCCACATGTTGAATTGGTTGCACTTTCTGAATTTGTAGCATTGTCTAATATTTTATTATTACATGGATTGTGATAATGTTCCAAAATATGTTCTTGATATATACTCATATTGTTTACTTTAGTATTTTCTTTACTTCTTTTAATCCTTCTATTAATTTGTCGACATCATACTCAGTATTGTAAATGTAAAAACTTATGCGAGTAGTGGCAACAACGCACAAAACATTGGTATGTAACGGCATTGCACAGTGATTTCCAGCACGAACACATATATTACTGTATGAATCTAGAATACTAGCTATATCATGAGGATGATAGTTTTTAAAAGTGAAACTAAGCACACCACTTCGATCTTTTATATTACTTGGTCCAAATATAATAATATCATTCCCAAAGGTTTTGTAAAGTTTTTGTTGTGTATATAATAGTAACTCAGCTTCATGTGTTTTTATATTATCTAATCCTATATTTTTAAGATACTCAACTGCTGCACCAAGTCCAATGACTCCGGCTATATTTGGTGTACCAGCTTCAAGTTTTTGTGGAATTTGTGTAAAAGTAGTTTCTGTAAAGCTTACTTTATCTGTCATATTTCCACCACTGAACATAGGTGTGAGTTGCTCTAATAATTCTTTTTTGCCATAAATGACTCCAACTCCAGTAGGTCCACACATCTTATGTGCACTAAAAACGAAAAAATCACAATCTAAATCTTGAATATCTATAGACATGTGAGGAGTGCTTTGTGCTCCATCAACTATTACAATAATTTCTGGATTTATTTGTTTTGCTATGTTTACAAGTTTTTTTATAGGGTTGATAGTCCCTAAAACATTTGAAACGTGAGAAATTGTTAGCAGGCTAGTCTTAGATGTAATTTTCTCTTTAAAATCTTCTAAGTCGATATAACCATTTTTATTTAATTTTATGATAGAAAGTCTATCTTTACTTACTAATCTTTGCCAAGGTACAAAATTTGAGTGGTGTTCTGATGCTGTAATTGCAATTTTACTGTCTTTAGAAATTTTTCTCATAAGACCAAAAGCAATAGTATTTATACTTGCGGTAGTTCCTGATGTAAATATTATTTGAGAGCTACTTGCTCCTATGAATTTTGCAACCTTTTCTCGTGCTTGCTCATACTTGTCAGTTGCTATTTCGCTTAACTTATATACTCCACGAGATATGTTTGCATTGTAGTTATAATAATAGTCATTCATAGTATCAACTACTAAATCAGGCGTAAGAGATGTAGCTGCACTGTCCAGATAAATTAAGTTTGGGTTATTTTTGAAAATCTGAAAATCTTTTTTTATTTTGTCTATAATCATAGTTAAATTATATTATTCCTTAATAATAATGTCAAAATTTATAACCCATAATATACTAACTTTTATTTGACAAGATTATCTGACGTGGTATACTATACAAAGTAATAGTTAATTTAAATTATCATGACAATTCAACCACTTGGTGAATATGTATTACTTTCACCAAAAAAACAAGAAGAAAAAACAGCATCGGGACTATATAGACCAGAAACAGCAAAAGAAGAAAAATCTCAACAAGCAATAGTTGTATCTGTAGGTGATAGTGAATCAGTTAAAAAGGGAGATAATGTTCTATTTAAAAAGTTTTCAGGAGATGAGTTTACTATAGATAACGAAGATTTTATAATTGTAAAAAATGAAGATATCATTGCGATAATCAAATAATAGAAATAATTATTTATTTTATTGCTATCAGAATCTTTTTAAAACCACTAATGCATTGGTGGTTTTTTATGTGGTATAATTGACTATGTAAATATGATAAATATATTATGCCAATCAGAAATATAGAGAGAGACTTATATTCTAAAAAGAGTAAATTTTCAAAAAGGAAGCATAGGAATACTTCTTATAATGAATGGGAATCAGAAGAAAGAAAAATAAATAATGTAAATAAGGAAACATGGGGACGAATAGAAGGTATTAGTGCAAAAAATAAAATTGAAGCTGTGTCTATAGGTGTTATGATAGTAGGCATATTTACTGTTATGGGAATAGCGATTTTTGGTTATGTGATATTTCAAAAATCATTTTTTAATGAGGATAATGTGGAATTATTTGTAAAAATGCCTGAGGAAATAGATAGTAATAAACCAATGGAGATAGAAATTCAGTACAAAAATAATAATAGAGCAATACTTAGAAATGCTAACATTCTTGTTTCATATGGACAATTTTTTACTCCGGAAAAAGAACAGGAACACTTTAAAAAATCTACAAATAGTTCTGGAATAATAGAAATTGGTGATATACCTCCTAATACTAGCGGAAATGTGATCATATTAGGGCATTTTGCGGCACCTCAAAATGAAATTGAAAGTATTGGTTTAGAGTTAATTTATACACCAGAGAAATCAAATAATAGTTTTTCTCTAAATAGTAGTATTTCAAGTAGAGTTACATCAAATCCCATGGATGTAAATATTATTACAGAAAAAACATCAGTAGATGGAAATATGGTAGATATAATAATTACATATAATAATAAAAGTGATACTGATCTAGAAAATGTTATATTGAATATTATTTATCCAGAGGGATTTAGTCTGCAACATGCAGAACCTACTACAAATGCAGGAGTTAATAACGAATGGTCATTGAAGTCATTGAATGCTGGCACTAAGGGACAAATAAAGTTGCGTGGCGTTATAAATGGAAACGGTAAACGAGTGGCAAAATTTGATGCAAAAATTTATGAGTTGAATTCTCCAGGTATTTACTATGGAGGAACTACGTATTCGATTCAAATTATATCTTCACCTCTTAGTATAGTTCAAAAAGTGCACACTCCTCAAGCTAAAATAGTCTCAATTGGTGGAACTATTGGATTAATTACTGGAGGAGGAAGTATTGAAAATTTATATAAAATGAAGGATATAGGATTAGTTCTTAGACATGATAATAATAAGGCAAGTAATGTTGTATATCCTGGCAATAGTGCAAGATATGTTATTGATTTGAAAAATGAAGGAAATATTCCTCTAAGGGATGTAATATTAACTGCAAAAATAGAGGGTGAGGTAATTGATTTTGATAAATTGTCTGTAGGAGATAATGGATACTTTGATAAGGATAAGCGCCTAATAACATGGAAGGCCTCTGATGTTCCTAAACTTGAAATTTTAAATCCAGGTGATTCAGTCTCCTTAAATTATGAATTAAATATTAATGATTTTCTTCCAAGTGGGAAAAGTAATCTATCAATATCTACAGTGGCATTCGCAGATAGTTTAGATTTGCCAACGCAAATTCGTGAAAATAAAAATGCTTCAAGTAATGTTAAAATAGTAAATGTTGGTACAAAGGGTTTATTTAATGCGAAGATCAGTCATGTGAGTGGTCCTAATCCTCCAGTGGCTGGAGATAAAAGTAGATATAGAATTACTATGGAAATAGGTTCTATTAATAATGATTTGAGTAATGTTTTTGTAAAAGGAGCACTTCCTACAAATGTGGAGTTTGTTGGACAGAAAGAGGATGATATAGATGAGATGGATATCAATAGGAGGACTAATTTATTTGTTTGGAATATAGGAAATATAGAACATGGAACAGGTGTTACTTCAGATTTTAGAACAGTCTCATTTGATGTGAATTTCTCTAAAAACTATGCAGGAAATCATAATATGATTTTAGTTAAAGATTTATTTGGTTCTGGCTTTGATAGTTTTACAGATCAAAAAATTTATATAGTTTCAGATGCGTTGAATATTGAAGATTTGTATAGATAAATATTATGAATAGAATAAAAAAACTAAAAACTAGATTGGGAGATATTAAAATTCCATTTTTTATGCCAGATGCTACAAGAGCTAGTATACGAGGCCTAACTAATAATCAAATATTAGCAAGTGGTATTTCAGAAATTGTTGTGAATACTTATCATCTTATGCTCAAGCCAGGTGCAAATTTCCTCAAAAATGCAGGAGGAATTCATAGATTTATGAGTTGGGATGGTCCAATTCTTACTGATAGTGGAGGATACCAAGTTTACTCTCTGATTCACAAAAACTCGAAACTTGGAGAAGTTACCGAGGATGGTGCAAGATTTCGTAGTGTACTTGACGGTTCGTGGCATTTTCTCACTCCAGAAAAAGCAATTGAAATTCAGTTTGATATAGGAAGTGATATGATGGTGGTACTTGATGATCCTCGTCCACCAGAATCTTCTTTTGAAATTCAAGAGGAAGCAGTTTATCGTACTATCAGGTGGGCTAGACGTTGTAAAGTTGAATTCGATAAACAGATCAAAAAGAGAAATTTGCAAAATAAGGAACCTTTGCTTTTTGCTGTCGTTCAAGGAGGAAAACATATAGATTTACGTGAATATTGTGCAGAACAATTAGTTAAAATTGGATTTGATGGATATGGATTTGGTGGAAGACATATAGATGAGAATGGAGAATTTATGGATGAAATTATAAAGATTACTGCTAATGCATTACCAGAAGATAAGCCAAAATTCGCTCTTGGTATAGGAAATCCTAATGATATCATAAGATGTTATTTCCATGGTTGGGATATGTTTGACTGTGTTATACCTTCTAGGGAGGGGAGGCATGGTAGAATTTTTTTCTGGAATGATTTGGAGAATATCAAAAAAAAGGGGATTAAATATATAGAAAAAAATGGTGATTATAAATCACTGTATGATACTATGAATATAGGCAATGCAAAATTTAAAGAAGATTTTACTCCTTTTTGTGAGAAATGTGATTGCTATGCATGTAAAAATTATACAAAATCGTATATAAATCATCTTTTTAGTGTAAAGGAATCACTTGGTGCACAAATGGCAACAGTTCATAATTTAAGGTTTTATTCAGAACTTGTGGAAATTTTGAGACTCGAACAGAATTAATATTGGTCAAAGTTGTGCATTTATAGTAAGATGTAAGTATAATTTTTTGTAACTTAAATGCAAAAAATAATTTTTGAAATATAATAATATATCAATATGATAGATTCAGATAAAAATTCAGATAAAAGGTTGCCAGAAATTATAATTATTGATTTAGGTTCGCAGTATACTCAGTTAATTGCAAGGGTTTTGAGAGAAATTGGATACAGAAGTGCAATTCTCACTCAAGAGCGTGCAAAACAATGGCTTTTAGTTCATAATCCAAAAGCAATAATTTTGTCAGGTGGACATGCTAGTGTAAATGATTTAAATGCTCCACAAATTCCTGAGGAAATTTGGAAAAAACAAGTTCCAATTCTTGGAATATGTTATGGAATGCAGTATATCGTAAAGTATTTTGGAGGAGAAGTTTTAAATACACAGGGAAAAGCAGAGTACGGTCCTACCACTATTCAGATAAGAGAAAGTGAACTTTTTGTTGGATTAGAAGAAAATCAGGATGTGTGGGCAAGTCATGGTGATACTGTTGAGTCTCTACCAGATGGTTTTGAGGTTATTGCTAGTACGAATGTTTATGAAAATTCAGCTATAGCTAATATTTCTAAAAAAATATTTGCAGTACAGTTTCACCCAGAAGTTGTGAATTCAGTAAATGGAATAACTATTTTCAAAAATTTTGTAGAAAATATAGCAAATTGTAGTAAAAATTGGAAGCCTCAAAATATTGTAGAAGAGATTCGTGATGAGATGAGAGAAAAATATGCTGATAAAAAAACTATAATAGGATTTAGTGGTGGCGTAGATTCATCAGCGTTAACTGCAGTTTTAGCTCCAGTCATGAGTAATAATTTACTTGCAATTTGTATAGATGCTGGACAATTTAGAGATGGTGAAATAGATGAAATAAAGGAAACGATTGAATTACTGGGAGTAAATTTTGATTTAATTGACAAAAAAAATGAGCTTGAAAATTCATTGAAAGGTGTTATAAATTCTCAAGAAAAAAGAGAAATTTTTAGAGGTATTTATAAAAGAGCTTTTGATGAGGCGGCATTTGAGTTTGGTGCAGAAATTGTAGCTCAAGGTTCTTTAGCTACAGATTTCATAGAGTCGGGAGCTATTGGTGGTGGAGAGGTCATTAAAACTCATCATAATATTAATTTAGGACTAGAAGTAATCGAAATACATCCTTTTAGAAATTTATTTAAATATGAGGTTAGAGTATTGGCAAATGAAGTTGGTTTGTCTAAAAAAGTTTCAAATAGAGAGCCATTTCCTGGACCTGGACTGATTTTAAGAATTGTGGGAGATAGTGTTACAAGTGATAGGCTGGATATAGTTAGATTTGCAGATAAAATGACTAGAAAGATTTTGACTAAATATGATTTGTTAAATATAGAAATTATATCACAATTAGTCGTATATATGCTTGCAGGGTCGCCTGTTGTAGGAGTAAAAGGTGATAGTCGAGTTTATGATGCTCCTATTGTTATAAGGGGACTTAAAACTGTTGATTTTATGACTGGTGAAGGAGTTCAATTTCCAGATAATGTTCGTTCAGAAATTACACTCACACTTACAAAACATCCATGTATTTCAAGAGTGTTATTTGATGAAACTCCAAAGCCTCCAGCTACCACAGAACCAGAATAAAGTATAATTTAATATTAGAAAACTATGAATTTAGAAGAAATGTTAACATTTGATGATGTTTTATTAGTTCCGAGATATTCAGAAATACTTCCTACGGATGTAGATTTGAAAAGTAAATTTACTAAAAATATTTCATTAAAATTACCTTTTGTATCAGCTGCAATGGATACAGTAACAGAGCATAAAATGGCAATTGCAATGGCTTATTCTGGTGGAATTGGTGTAATTCACAAAAATTTAAGTCCAATAAAACAAGCAAAAGAAGTGGAGAAAGTTAAAAAAAATATCGTAGATAATAATGATAATATTGCAAGCAAGGACTCAAACGGAAGATTATTAGTCGCGGCTGCTGTAGGGCCTGCAAAAAATATGGAGGAACGTGTTGAACTTTTGATGAATGCAGGTGTTGATGTTTTGGTTGTTGATACAGCACATGGACATAGTAGGGGTGTAATAGATACAATAAAATATATAAAGAGTAAAGAAAAATATTCTTTTATAGATGTGGTAGGTGGTAATATCGCGACTTCTGAGGCCGCAAAAGATTTAATTGAAGTAGGAGTAGATGGATTAAAGGTTGGCATTGGACCAGGCTCAATATGTACTACAAGAATTGTAGCAGGAACAGGTGTTCCGCAATTATCAGCTATTTCAGAGGTTGTTAATGAAGCGAGTAAGTATAATGTGCCAGTTATTGCAGATGGAGGAGTTAAGTTCTCAGGGGATGCTGCAAAAGCATTTGCAGTTGGAGCTGGAACTATTATGATGGGCTCATTACTTGCTGGCACAACGGAAGCACCTGGAGAAATATTTAAAGGCAAAGATGGAAAGATGTATAAAATTTATAGAGGCATGGGTTCGTTAGGTGCAATGAATAAAGGTGGAAAAGAGCGATATGGTCAGTCAAATGTAGCTCAAGAAAAGTTTGTACCAGAGGGGATTGAAGGTAGGGTAGTATATAAAGGAGATGTGTCTAAGGAGTTACATCAGATTTCTGGTGGTGTTAGAAGTGCTATGGGTTATAGTGGAGCAAAGAGTATTGAAATTTTTAAAGATAAGGCGAGACTTGTAAAAATAACTTCAGCAAGTCTTAAGGAATCACATCCTCATGATATTCAAATAACAAAAGAGGCACCTAATTATAAAAAATAGAAAAAAATATGAAAAAAATTACAATATGTGGTTCGATGATCTTTGTGAAAGAGATACAAAATTTAGAAATAATGTTGAATAAGTTAGGATTTAAAGTTTATTTACCAACAATAAAAGAAGGAAATCTAGTAGATTATTCAAAATTATGCATTAATGAGCAAATTGATATTAAGAATAAATTCATTGATTTACATCTTTCAAAAATTAAAAAATCAGATGCTATAATTGTAGCAAATTACAATAAAAAAAATAAAAAAAATTGCATTGGTTCGAATACATTTTTAGAAATGGGGTTTGCTTATGCATTCAATAAAAAAATATTTTTATTGAATGATGTTCCAATTCAATCAAATTCACTTGAAATTCAAGGATTAAAACCAATCTGTTTGTATGGAAATTTAGACTATCTAGAGACTTACTTGTAGAGTTGCAAAGTAAAAATGTTGTGTTATAATAATATTATTATTAAGTAAATAATTATTATGTCAGAAGAAAATAAAGAAGAGGATAAAAAAGATAAAAAGTCTTTTGTACCAGTGATTATATTAGCTGTTATAGTTTTTGGGATTGTTATTGCTTTAAATTATACAAGTAAACATGATGTAAAAATAGGTGAAAATAACAAGGAAGAAGACAAGGGAGAAACAGAATTAAAAATTGATGTAAATAATGACAAAGAATGGGCTAATACCATGGGATATTTGATAGGAAAGCAAATGGTTCCAACTCTAAAAGATGGTTTATTGGTAGACGATGAAAATAAGTATAAAAAAGATGTTTTGAATGGAATCAGAGAGGCTTTCGCTGAAAAAGAAGAAGGAGAGAAAAAATTCACAGAAGAAGAAATTATACTTATTCTAAAGGAAAGAGAAAAAGTTGCAAAAGAAAGAATTAAGAAAATAGCTGAAGACAATAAAAAATTAGGGGATGAATATGTCGCTAATTATGAAAAAAAAGAAGGTGTTGAGAAAATAGAAGATAGGGCTCTTTATAAGAAAATTGCAGAAGGTGATGGTGATGTTGTAGGAAAGGATATTGCAAATGTAAAATATATAGGAAAACATATTGACGGTAAAGAATTTGATAATTCTACTAAGCACGGAGAGGATTCAGTACCATTCACTTCGGCTACAATACTGCCTGCATTAGGCGAAGTATTAGAACTTATGAAAAAAGGTGATAAATGGGAAATTGTATTACCAGTGGAATCAGCATATGGAGAGCAAATACCACCAGGAGCACCAATTGAACCAAATGAAGCACTTATCTTTGAAATAGAGATTATAAGCATAGAAAAGGCACCAGAAGCGCAAGAAGTGGGATCTGTGCCACAATTTGAAACTGTGGAGTCTGTAGAAGCTACTCAAAAAGTGCAAACTGAAGAAGTTAAATGATAAGTATAAAAATTATACCATAGAGACAGAAACAGCATACTTTTTATGCTGTTTTTATTTGGGTAGTAAAAAAGATGTAAAGTTGCTGATAAGAGTCTTTCTTTGGTAGGAATTATGAAATGCTTTTTTATATTACCCAGATTAGTTATAGTATTTCAGGATTATAGTATTTTAAGTTAATGGGAGTACTCCTATAGAACAATTGATTAGTTATTTTTATCCTGAAGAAATGTAAACAACACGGTGGATTCTAATATTCGCTATCACTACAAAATATTTATAAACTTTAAATTTAATAATTATGAAAACAAATGGAATGGAAGTTTCTGAAAAAAAAGCCACATATGGATTCTCAATGAACAGTGAAGTGAAAAAAATATTGATTTTTTGGAAAATGAAGAAATAGAAACATATAGTAAATAAAAAAGGAGATATTGAAGAATGTAAATTTAGAGGACTTGTATTTGAGGAAAAAATTTTCCAACACCCTTCAATTATAATTTTAACAAATAAGAGATTAATTTTTTTTAAACACTATTTTTTTAAACCAGATAAGATGTTTTATTTACCATTAGACTTAATTTCAAAAATTAATATTCGCAAGTTATCCCTTTTTGGGAGTGCTTCCAGAGCTATTGAATGTAATTATAGTAACAAATCTATTTTGTTTGCAATTGGAAAAGAATCATCAAAAATAATAGATTCAGCCAGATTCGGTAGTAACACAATAGAGTTATTTAAATTTCTTAAAATTAAGTTAAAAAATGCAATTGTAGAAAATAAAGAAATTTCTACAAAAAGTTGGGATGTATATCTAATAATTGTTGGAATATTTATTGGGAGCTATGTTATAGGAGGCATAATTCCAACATTAATATTTGTAGGGATTGGAAATTTAGTTGGTTTAGGATTAAATCGTATATTAAAGTAAGGTGTTAGAATTCCTAGCGTTATTTACACTTTCAGGTTATTGTAAAATATAATTTGTAAAGTTAAATAAAATAATATGATAATACACAAAAATACAAAGTTAGATCTATTACAAAGAAAAAACTTGTATGATGATTATTATGCAAAACATATGAGAAAATGTGATTTAATAAAAAAATCAGATATCAAGACCTACAGTTAATAAAATATTACATAGGAGAAAAAAAATATTTTAGTATTAATAGTACAAATGCAATATATTATTGTTTGAAATATGGATTTAGAGAATTGGCTATAATAGAAACTAGGACTTTAGAAAAAATAAAATAAATTCTC
>CAMZLB010000023.1 GCA_947311515.1 Candidatus Moraniibacteriota bacterium
GTAAATTGATGAATGAGTATTTTGCTGAAACAACTAGTTATTTTGGAATAATTTTTACAAAATTACCTAAGTTCAACAATTACTTGCAACACTCTAAATAAATATTTTCTAATTATTATTTAATTAGTTTAATATTTATTTAGAGTGTTGCAAGTAATTGTTGAACTTAGGTAATTTTGTAAAAATTATTCCAAAATAACTAGTTGTTTCAGCAAAATACTCATTCATCAATTTACCAGAATTTGTATGATGTAATATTTTTGAATTGTCTATGCTTAAACGTTCCATGACTTGTAACAGTATTACAATTGCTTCAGGCGAATCCAAATAGTCACTATTCATTTGAAGTAATGTATCATAATCTTTTCCTTTCATGGCTGTAAGTGTATCCCTGTCTTTTTCTTCTGCTTGTCTACTATTCAAATAATGAGAAAAATCTACAGAGGCTATAACAACTGTTTTATCATCTACTATGTCAGCAATGCTTTGAGACAAGTCCTGCAACTGATTTTTCGTCATATTTTGACGTAAAATAAGTGGCACAATGCGAATAGTGTTGCTATAATATGCAATAAATGGCAATAATCCACCAATAGCATGTTCCCCATCCAATATTTTATCATCTACGGCAATATAATCTTTTTGCATTAACAAATTAATTAACTCATCATCTGACATAATTACGTCATAAGGTGTATTCCATGTCAATTTACTTGTACTGACCTGTGTATTTCCAATGTCCTTATGATTTGGTGCTAGTAAAATAATAACTTGTGTATCTTGCTCAACAATTTGCCCTAAAATATCAGCAATTATAAAACTAGCGAGGAGATGATGTGGCACTATTGCACCACGAATTTTTTCTTTTACTTTTTTTTGTTTATTTCTCTCAGAAATACCTTTTTGAAAAAGATACTCATCAAAAAAGTTTTCTGTATCATGTACATCAATATTGCTTATATATCCAACATTCTGCACTGTTCTTTTTTCATATCCCTTACCATTTTGTCTATTGATGAATAAAAAACCAATAACAAAAGAACCAGTCAGTAAAATACTAATAGATAATAATTTTCTTTTTATTATTGATAAATATGTCACGACTTCCTGCGAAATAACCAGATAGTCACGAATGCTCCAATTGTTATAAGCCCAATAATAGCAATCGTAATTATTTGAAATGATGTATTGCCAAATAATACACCCTTTTTATTTGAGATACCTACTTCACTACCATCAATATTTACTACTTGTGACTCATTATCAATATGAATCATGCGTGATCCTGAATGTGCATAAATTTCTGGCATGTACATAAGCATTGCCTGTGCTGGTGGCACACCATAATCACCACCACTTACAACACGAGCTCTATACTGATAATGTTGTTCACCGCCACTATCTATATAATTATCAGAAATAATAACACCATTTTTTGTATATTCTTTTTGCCCATAATTATATTCATCATTAATTGTGTTTTTCTTTGATACATTATCCAAATGTTCATTGAGTGGTACCATACCAGCTGGCAATTGATCCTCAATCATGAAATAACGATCTTCCTTTTTTAATCCGCTTACAGAAAAATCAACAATGACAGTATCTCCAATACCTATTGAATAATTTTCACCTTTTGCATTTTCATAAGAACGCTCAAGTGAAATTGTACGCGACACTGGCTGAGCTTCTGTATTTGTGTGATATTCACGTGTCAAAAGTGTCGAATACAACGTCACATTCTGATTATTTGGCTTGATAGAAATTATTGAACCACTCTTGTCAATCATGTCAACAGGAATTTGTACAATTTCAACTGTATTATCACTATTAAATATTTGTGTTGTCAATAATGTGTCATCAACAAATATTTGTGTTGTATAATTTTGAGATTTTTCTTGTTCAAGTTTTGCATATTGGGTAAATCCTTCCAAAATTTGTGCAGTCGCAAAAGTACTTGTCCAATACTCTTTTTGACGTGATGAAAGGAAATGCCGCATCACACGACCAGCTGTTTCTACATCTCCGCCTGCAACTAGAAATGCCCTAAGTGCAATACCACTTGATGCATCATTTGAGCTAAATCTTTCCTTTGAACCTGCTGGCCAATATGACACGTTACCATAATCTTGTAATTGCGCAACTAATACACTGTATCCATTTGTATTTTGATCAGTATGCCCATTGCGTATATTTGCAATTACTGCCATAGCTACGATATCAGAATCCATTTCTGATGTTACAGCAATATTTTGTCGTATTTGTCGTGCATCACTCTCATAAAATAAAGACTGACCATAAGAGTTTATAATGACTTCATCATAATCTTCTGATTTTTTAGTATCAAAATAATCTCGTGCACGATTTAGCACATTTTCATCAACAGTTGCACCAATTGCCTGTGAACGTAAAAGATATTCTACTATATAAGTAGACAAAAATACATCTGACTCACCGCCCCACCAACTCCATCCTCCATCAGAGCTTTGCTTATCAGTCAACCGACTTATTCCAATCCTGATAATATCATCAATATCTTTACCATTCATAGCATTTGCAAAAAATACTGGATTTTCTTTTGCTAAAACTGCCGGCATAAATGCACTTGTTGTTTGCTCCATGCAACCATATGGATAATGTATCAAATAATTCATTGAGCCTGTAAGTGAGCTCGTCACATTTGAAGCAATAGTTAACTCAACCTTTGTTTTATCATTACGCGCATCTTCATCAATTTGTACACTGTACGATTCAACTCCTGCATGCGCTACAGAATCACTATCCCAAAAACCAAACTGTTCAATTGGCACTTCTTTATAGACGCTATCATTTATTTTTTCATCATCACTAGCAACAAGTGAATATGTAAATCCGATACTTTCATCCGTATACTCCGCTAATACGGACCATACCACAACACGCGACTCACCCGCAGGAATATCTATTTCTTGCTCAGAACTATTCACTTCTCCTTTATCAAGTTTTAAAGTCACAATAAATGTACGGTCCTTGCTTGTATTATTATGTGCACTTGCAACCAACGTAGTTTTATCTCCCTTTCTTAAAATATTTGGTAATTGTGGTCGGATAATAGCTGCCTTGGTTGTTCGTATTTCTTTTGTTACATTTCCTACAATTGTTTCTTTTGTTGCACCAATTGCTGCAAATACCCAAGTTGTGAGATTATCTGGTAGAGAAAAAGATATTTGCGCCTTTCCATCACTTCCTGTCCGTACACGTGGATTCCAATACGCCATATCTTTAAAAAGAGTACGCATAATACCGCCACCACCCTTGCCATTATGCACAAAATAACCATCTGCAATATACGTATGCAAACCTTCAACAATTAAATTATATACACGCTCTGCTCCACCTTGCCATGAAATACTCTCCACGATAATTTCTTGATTATACTTATCACGCATCCTGTCTCCGATACGAATCGCATCCGCACTTTTCCATGTATCATTTACCCATACGATATGATTACCCGTAACACGCAGTGTATTATTTATAGTTAAATATCCCGATACAATTGCAGTATGTGTTTTTGTAACTGATGCAGATACTAATTTTTTTTGTTCATCATCAAATGTTAGCACTTTATCTCCCTTTTGAATATTTTCAATATTTTTTGTTTTACCGTCATCCATTAGAACTTGTGTACCCGGTAAAAAACAGCCACCGCCCTCACTAATCTGTATCCAAATACCACGCAAAGAATTTGTCATGCTTGTATACCCATGTCTATAGTCCCAATACAAATCATGTATATCATGATTATTTTGTGGCACTAATTCAAATAATGATTTATCTACTGCCCAGAGAGCTACATCAGCTTCTTGTGGATTTCCTTTGTGATCTTTTGTAACCACATCTACTTTAATAGTATCTCCTGGTAAATATACTTCTTTATCTGTAATAATATCAATATCCAATTCTTTTGATTGTGTTGCTATCTTTATTGAACTACCCACCGTATCCAATCGATTATCAGAGAAGCTATTTACACTAATATGCATATTTGGTATATCAGCATCTTCCAAATCAATATCAACAACACTTGAATTCCCATCAATATGTACAACCTGAAAACGATGTACGAAGTCTCGTTCAATATCTAATAACACATCCCTATTTAAAGACTTAGATGCAATAGACATTCGTACTGTATCACCTGGCTCATATTTTTCTTTATCTAAAATGATTGCAAGTCCATTATTTTGTTCTGGTACAAATGCATCACGATCACTCACCCATACATGTAAATCTTTTTTTATTGAATTGCCAAATTGGTCAACTCCATTCACGACAAACTTGTATGAACCAGTATCGGTTGGTGTAAATCGAAAAGTCGTCTTGCCTTCACTATCCGTTGTTATCACTGATTGTGGTAATACTTGTTCTTTGCGATTATATTGTAAGTACCGTTTATTAATATCTTCTACTTCCCACCAAATACGTTTACCTTCTACGGTTAACTGTTGATTGTTCACATTCGCATTTTCTCTATTTTTATGCAAAACAATATCAACAGAAGCTTCCTTGTTTACACTAAATAAATGTTGATAATCTGTACGATATATTCCATACTCTCCTGCATACACAAGCGCATTTTCACTATCAATTACTTGTTCGCCTGTCTGGGGTGTATATGTCACTTCGACAGTGTATATTTTTGATTTTCCATCACTGATTGCAGTTGGAATAGATACCTGTGCAAATCCGTTTGCGTCTAGTGTAGTTACTCCTTTTGTAACATCCGCACCAAAACCATAGCCATATCGATAATCTTTTGTATTCATCAAACCATCTTCATATACTGGATCCCAAAAATTGTTAGATGTCACACTATATTCTATCTGTGCATTTGTAAGAGCTTCACCAGAAAAATATTTTCCATCTATACTAAAAGAAATATTCTCTCCACTAATACTCTCATGATTAGCAACAGCAACGTTCAATTCATATTCTGGTTTACGATAATACTCAACTTGTAAATCCACACTATAGTTATTATTAAACCATCCATAAAATGAATCCGATCCATCATACTCATCATTTGAAATCTTCAAACGATAGATTTGTCCTGTTTTTATATTCTCTGGCAATTTCAATTCTCCTACAATAGTCCCATATGAATCTATATCATAATTACCTTGGTCAACCACTTCCAACGAATCTCCCCATCCCGTAACAATCTGTGCTTTCCATTTTCCTTGTGCCACACGATAAGCAAAATCATCATCAGCTCTAGAAATTACCTTGAAATAAACTGTATCACCCGGTTTATAAAGTGGACGATCTGTAAAAATAAAGTTTTTTATTCGCTCTTGTTGTCCTTTATATTTATTACTATCGCTTTTATATTCAATATTTAAATATTCCAAATTCAAAGGTATTAGTGCCTTATCTTTACCCTCGCCCACAATTATCACATCATACTTTGCAGAAGTGTCTGTATGTGCAATACCTTCATTATCTGTTTTTGTCTGCGTGTGTTCTTTTATTTCGTCTCGCAGAGAATACACAGTAATTGGTACATCTACCTTACTGCGTTTAGTGTTAAAATCTTGCACCCACAGCAGCAAGCCTTCCTTTTCTTCTTTGACCACAGTACCATATGACGACCGAATTACATACATCAAAATTTCTTCATCACCTGCACGCACACGTACAAGCCATACACCCGTTCCATTAACTGGTAACGTAAATTCATCTCCAAGATTTACGTTCATCGTTGCAATAGGATTTCTATCATCCATAGAAATATCTGAGTTAACCTGTTCTCCTTCACCACGGTAAACCAAATAATCCAAGATATTATCCATATGAGCATCATACACATCGACGCTCACATCATCGCTGATATTATTTCCGCCCGCAGTTAGAATTATATCTTGTGTAGATGCAAATGACTGTACTCCATCACGTCCAGAAACATAACCACCATCACCTACTTTTTCTACATAAATATATGAATCATTATTATCGTAATACGCAAAAACATCCACACTCATTAAGGATGCGAGTAAAATTACAAGACTAACTAATATTTTTTTATTCATATTTTTTTACCTCACTATAACCCCATAAAAGCTATGACAAAGTATTAAGTTTTATTTTTATATTTAAATTATAACATAGATAATTCTTTTTTTAATCATCTCATATGCAATAAATTACAGGACCTAGAGTACTTTAAACCAAATTTAAAGTAGATCATCTCTTAAGGAGTGTCTGCAAAACTCCAAAATGACTAAATTCCATTTACATTATTTTTACCTCTAGTAAATTGACCGTAGGAAATACCCTTGTAGTACATCTTTTGAATGATATATCCTGTAATGTTTATACTCATTTAGTATAAGTCCATAATATGATTTCCAACATCTATGTAGTATATAGTACCTCCTTCAAGTATTTTTCGCTTAATTATAGGCATTAACTGCTCTTTGGAGTAGTTTTTTGCATTGATACAAATACCCTATCTTTTTTTGAAAGTTCGAATACAGGCATCTTATAACTTGCTCCTCTACCTCTTTTACCTCTAATTCTTTTTAGTTCAAAATAGCTTTCATCTAATTCTATCTCTCCTGATACTTAGTTATCATTTTCACTTACTAAGTCTAATATTCTTTTACGTAGCAAGTTAGATATTCTACTACAATTCTTCTCTTTTTTCTCTAGCATTATCTAATACAAAGAAAGATATGTAGCCTCACATTCTAAATTTCTACTCCTCTATCTGACACCAACCCATCACAAAAAAATTTGCAATGATATTTATATACTTTCTCTCTATCGAGATCTTTTTCTTCGATAATTTTATTGAGTTCCTCATTTTTTTACATCAGCCTATTTATATTTTTTTGCTTTTTAAAAAATCTAAATATTTTTTACTATATATATTAGTTTTTTAATTGAATATATGGACAAAATCATCTATAATAGCCATAGAGAGTAGATTTACACATTATCCAAATATGATAGTATTATTCAAATATTCAATTACTTGAAACCTGTCTAAAATCTCACTTTCTTACTAAAATTTTAAAAAATTTTAATAGAAATGACAAAAATTTCAGAAAAGTATAAACCTTTTAACTGAGACAAAAGAACTTGAATAAGTTCTAATGTATTTCAAATAACATAATAATAATATCATTATGAAGCCAGTATTTTCATACAAAGACTGGAATAGAAAGAAGACGACTATAGAGAAAATTAAATCATTCTTTTTAACTATCAAAAAGAAAAGTATTCTAGCTATAAATAAGAACAAACCTTCTAAAAAAAATATTCAGCATAATTTCAGAAACATTCACACAAGTTCCTATCCATTAGAAAATTCAAATTTACACAAAGAAACAGATATTAATTTTGATTATGATAACAATATCGTAATTAATGATTACAAAAAAATGAAAATTAAGAATAACAAAAGAAAGAAGAAAAATGATGAAGGCAAATTCAAACGAATATTAAAAACTTTTTTAAAAATATTTACAATATTTATTATACTAACATTTATAGTTCTGCTTATTATATTCATACAATTTTCAAAGGAACTTCCAGAGCCAGGAAAAATAAATACTAGATTTATACCAGAATCAACAAAAATTTATGATAAAACTGGCAAAACTCTCTTATATGAAATTCATGGCGAGGAAAAAAGAACGCTCATTTCACTAGATGAAATACCTGACACAATAAAACATGCTACTATATCTTTGGAAGATAGGCATTTCTATGAACATCATGGCATACTACCAAAAGCAATTCTAAGAGCTGCTTTATCACAAGTTTTCCACTTTGGAACACCCAGCGGAGGCTCTACAATTACTCAACAGCTAGTAAAAAATTCAATACTAACTGACGAACGCTCAATAGCAAGAAAAATAAAAGAAGCTATTCTTGCTATTCAAATAGAAATGAAATTCAGCAAAGAAGAGATTCTTGGAATGTATCTAAATGAAATTCCTTACGGATCAAATGCTTACGGAATCGAAGCAGCCGCACAAACATTTTTCAATAAAAGTGCTAGCAAATTAACTATAGATGAAGCTACTATTCTAGCTTCTCTACCTCAAGCTCCTTCACGTTACTCACCGTACGGCTCGAGACGTGAATTACTAAAAGGTCGTCAAGAATGGGCAATTGAACAGATGACAAAACTTGGATTTATATCACGGGAAGAAGCAGAAACTAGTAAGCAAATAGATGTCTTCAAAAAGCTTAAAAAAAATACAGAAAATATGAGAGCACCTCATTTTGTAACATATGTAAGAGACGAAATAGAAGAAATGTATGGAGAGGAATACTTACAAAACAATGGACTCACTATAATAACTACACTAGACTGGGAAAAACAACAGATTGCAGAAAAAATTGTAAAAGAAAAGGCTCTTGAAAATGAAAAAGAGTACAATGCAGAAAATGCAGCGCTTGTAGCAATAACTCCAGAAACTGGAGCAATTATTTCAATGGTTGGTTCTCGTGATTATTTTGATACTGAAATTGATGGAAATGTAAATGTCGCTATAAGTGATAGACAACCAGGCTCATCTTTTAAGCCTTATGTCTTTTTACTATCCTTTATCAAAGGTTACACACCTGAAACTATACTTTTTGATGTAGAAACACATTTCCCTATACTAGACCAGTCAAAAGATTATACTCCTCAGAATTACAGTGGAACCTTCAGGGGTCCTGTGAAAATAAAAGATGCTCTAGCAATGTCATTGAATATCCCAGCTGTAAAAGCTCTATATTTAGTTGGTATTCCTGATACTATAGAATTTGCTAAATCACTGGGAATTTCATCTTTGACTGACACTGAACGCTACGGACTATCTCTAGTACTTGGTGGAGGAGAGGTAAAACTTGTAGACCATGTAGGAGCATTTTCTATAC
This sequence comes from Candidatus Moraniibacteriota bacterium, assembly GCA_947311515.1. GTDB lineage: Bacteria > Patescibacteriota > Minisyncoccia > Moranbacterales > JALWEZ01. The sequence goes on from CAMZLB010000023.1 coordinate 8,920, forward strand.
TAGCTAATAATGGAGTGAAAAATAAAAAACATGCCATAGCAAAAATTCTAAATAAACATGGTGAACTAGTATTTGAAAATCTTCCTGATGAAGAGCCTGAACAACTAGTTGAAGAGAAGTATATAGGAATGCTGTCTCACATCCTTTCTACTAATAAATATCGAATTCCAGCCTTTGGATCAGATAATATGCTAAAATTTGATGATAGGCAAGTAGCTGCCAAAACTGGTACTACTAATAATAATCATGACGCTTGGACTGTAGGCTATACTCCAGATATAGCAGTTGGCGTCTGGACTGGAAATAATGACAATAGTCGCATGAATAGTAGAGGTGTTGGCTCAAATGTTGCAGCTCCTATTTTTCGAGCTTTTATTTTGGAGGCTTATCCTAAACCATCAGATAAGACCTTTCCTAAATATTTGGCAGATCAAGTAAAGACCAATAAAGACATATTGGACGGAAAGTTAGAAGAAAATAAAAAACAGAAAATTTGTCAAGTATCAAAGAAAAAAGATAAATATTGTTATATAAATAAATATTGTCCTAAAGACAGAATAAAAAAACGAAGAATTATTAAGACACATAATATTCTTCATTATGTCAAAAAGGATGATCCTCTTGCTGATGAACCTAAAAATCCTGAAGAAGATCTTTTTTATAAGTCCTGGGAAGATGGTGTTATAGATTATTTTAAAGGAGAAGAAAAAACAGTTTTTGCCTCTGAAATAGAAGATTGTGTCAAAGATGATTTTAATGATTATAGACCAAATATAGAATTTGATGACACTTATATATCCTCAAATGTACTATCAATTTCAGTTAATGCTAGCTCGCCTTTTGAAATAAAAGAATTAGTATATAAAATAAATGGTAATGAAATTAGAAGAACAGATTCAAAAAAAATTAATCATATTTTACCAAATGAATTAAATAATTCTTCAATTAGGATAAGCGTAACCGTAATAGATGAAGCTGATAATAAAGAGAGTGTAGAAAAAAATATAGATATATCCTTTGAAATTAATGAAGAAAAAATAGTAGACGAAACTCCTGCTTGAAAATTTTGTAGATTTTGTGCATTGACCCACTTATAGGAATGCAAGTTCTTGCGTCTTTATCTATTTTAATTTAAGCTTTGAACTAAACACAAAAAACGTAGAAAGATATATTTATCTTCTACGCTACAACTATACATTAGTCACCGTAATTTTTTACTAAACTTTTAAGGAGAAATTATAGAACTAACTATTAGTAAAAAAATTAATAAAATAAGGATAAAATACATTTTAGAAATTTTTCATCTATATAATTTTTACAAATTATATTTATTAAAAAAGAATCGTAAGGATATTATATATCATATCTATAGAATCTATATAATTATAATTCATTATTTTTATAAAAATAGTAGATCAAAAAGAAAAACCACTAAGTTTAGTGGTTTTTTGAAGTTACTTTACTTTTTTATTATTTAAGAACAATATCTTATATTGTTCTTCTGTGAGAAGACCCTTAGTGCTTTCCTCATATTCTTTTATTGAAGACAGTCCATTTTCATCAAATTCCTCATAAGAAATTTCTTTATTTAAAAACCTTCTATTATCTAATTGAAGATTTCTTTCCAAATCTTCTTTTAGTATAAGTAAATTTTCCACAGTTGCTGGATCTATGTATCCATATAACTCTTCAAGATTCTTCACATTTTGTCCAACATTGGGGAATTTGCTCCAAACTTTCAACTCCAAAGTGTTCTCTGGAATATCTTGAACTACCCATTCCATCTTTTTAAATTCTTCAGGAGATAAAACACTCTCAATTTTTTCCCCTACAATCTTTGAAAGTTCTCTTTCAGCACGAATATAAGTATCAAAATCTATATCTCCGTTTATGTATCTGTAATATAAAACATCATATTTAAATGTAAAATCAGCAGAAATTGGAATTATTTTTTCTAACTTTTCCCTTGAAATATTAGGCAAAACTGCCAATATGGTTTCCTTTGAGAAATCTCTAAAGTTCTCACCTTCTCCGTATCTAAAATCTTTATTTAAATCTTTTATGTCTTTCTCCGTTGGTTTTGGTATAGCTAATACATATTTAGTCAAATCACTAATTTTTTCTAACTCTTTCTCTTTTAAAATTTTAGTTTTTTCACTATCTATTTTAGAATCCATAACTTTACTATCTGCTTGCCTTACACTTTCAACTTCTTTCACAACTTTTGTCTCACTTTCATTTTTATGATTAATAGAAATACCTTGTTCTTCTTTAGTATTTAAAGCACTTATCGCAAAAATACCAAAACCCAATACTACAGCTCCTGCAATAATTATATTTGTCGTTTTCATAAGTTATCCTTTTAAAAAATTGTTAAACAACTGAGGCTATAAAATAACCACTTAACTATATAAAATATTTATTTCATAGAGTCAGATTTGTACTTTCTATCCTTTTCATTTTCATAAAGCACCACAGTAGTAATAAAAAATATAAATGAATTTAAAATATAAAATATATAACCTTCCAAATCTAACATATCTTTGTAGTACTTATCAAATAAATTAACAATATTTAGTAACTTGCTTAATCCAGAAGAAATTTCTGGTATCGAGCCTATATTACTATTCAAAACATCGCTAATAAATTGTGAAAATTCAAGTTTATATTGTAAATATGGAAAAATATATGCAATCGCTCCGCAAAATGCAAAGAAAAAGAATAAATATCCATAGAAATTATCCTTTTTGAATTTTCCTACAAACAAATAACTTGCCGGAAAAACATATACCACCATAATCCCTGCTATAATAGCACATTCTGCTAGGTCATAACTTAATCCCGGTAATCCTAACTTAAACATAACGAGTACAAATGCTGGTAGATTTACAATAAATACCAAATAACATATACTCATGAACAATACTTTCACTAAATTTTTCATAAAAATCGATAGCGTCTATTTGGTTAAATAGACGCATTATTGTAATTATAAAATCTCACTAGGATTTAGATTTACCTAATCATGATTTGAATTTGACTACTTTTATAGTATATTATATATATATTGTCAACCCCTTGTCTACAACACGATATCCATTCTAGCCAATTATGCTAAATTTTCAACAACTTTACATATCTAAATAATATATTAAAATTTGTTTTCCATCTCACTTTCTTACTAGAATTTTGAATTTAAAAATAATGTGAGTATAAGTGTACTTGCCTCCTATATACCATAAAACAGTTAAATATTCACTGCACAATTTTACTTCCCTAGTATTTAAGTTTTTGCAGGAAACGAACATGTCTATCCCTCAATTTAAGTAATTTTCTAAGAACTTATCTAAACAAAAGATTCAATCCATATTTTGAAAAGTTTTTTATGAATGTACAATATCACTTAACTTTATAGTTCCTAAAACATGTAGTTCAGAAATTGCTCTTGTTAGTGCGATATACAGCAAATCCTTATTTATCTTTACTTTATCTTTTTTTAATCTTTCATCCACATCGATCGAAAAATTAGACGAAAAGATAGTCTCGGAAATTCCAACAATAAAAACTTTGTCAAATTCAACGCCCTGAGACTGTGCCATTGTCATAACACTTATTTTTTTATTATTTTTAAACTCTTTCTTAAAATTATCCAAATAACTTAAATCTTTTGCGATTATACAAGCACTTGCATACGCATCATCATTCAAAATATCTTTTATATATGAAATTTCCTCTAAAGTACTAGTCACTGCAATTTCCTGAACCTTATCTCCCTCACTTATCTCTCTTGGAATTATTATTTCATATCCTATACTTTTAACATATCTAAGAATATTTTTTGTATTTCTATAAACTTTCTGCATTACTACTTGTCTATCATCTTGCATTTTCTCATCTATTTCATGCCAATCGATAATTGTCCCAAGTCTAACTTGCTGCCTCATATCACCTACATATATCACAGATTGATTTTTCTTGTCTGTGCATGATCTTAGTAAATTCAACTGCTCAGGCAAATAATTCTGAAATTCATCAACTACGATAAGTGAGAACTTAAACGGAACAAATCCACTTTTTTTCTTAAATTTTCCATTTTGTAACTCATGCCAATATTCTTTTATTATCCCTATATCATTCTTTTCATCTTTTAATTTTAAAAGCATCAGCGTTAAATCAATATGATCAAATACTTTTTCTTTTTTTTGCCTTAAGAAAATTTTAAATTGTTTTTCACTAAAAAATTCTTGATAAACCTTTTCCAAAAAAACATATTTAGAACCCGTGCATATATATTTTTCATAATTCCTCAATGCTTTAATTTTCATAAATTCATATAAATCTTTCTCTTCTTCATTATTTCCATACCTGAGGACATAATTTTCCTTCAAATTCAAGATTTCCAAAGCCCAAGTTGCAAAAGTTGTGATAAGCACATCATTTATACCAAGTTCAGGTAATAAATGTGAAAAATAATCCCTAGTACTATCATCCTGCACAAATACTATCATGGTCTTTGTTTCAAATTTACTAGCTAAATCTGGAGCTGTCGCAAGATATGCAACTCTATGAAGTGCAAGTGTAGTTTTACCACTACCAGCTGGTCCCGATATAAGAAATGAACCTCTATAATCCGCTCTAATTACTTTATCCTGTGCTTTTTCCATCTCAGAAACAATTTCAGGTAATACAAAGCCTGTTTTCCTATTTGAAAAATGCTCCTGATAAATAAGCTGCCTAGAATTTCCAATAGATTCAGTAGAAAGAAATTTTATTTTTCCATCAATTATCATACATTGATCTTTCCTCAAAAGATTAGCTATCTGCATTTCTCCATCAGGCTTTAAGTATTTCACATAACCAATATCCTCAAATCTTATAGAAGATGCCTTTGAAACCCATGAATATATATTTTCATCAGAAAAAGAAAATTTAGAAAAATATAAACTTCTAATTTCCTTTTCTCCTTCCCATATTACGTCACATCTTGTAAAATATGGAGACTTTTTCAGAACTTCAAGCTCAATAATTCTTTTTGAAAAGTAAGTAATCAACCTTTCCTCCACAACTCTATCTGAGCTAGACATATTCTTAAATGCCTCCCTGCTATTTTTCAAAGATTCTTTTGTGTTAATATTAGAGTTATTTATACGCAACAACACTTCTTTTATATGTTTTTTTGCATCTTTTAGTATTCTTTCTTTATTCATAACATATATCATTAAACTTATTATTTTATTTTTTTACATCTACAAAACCACCCATATATCTTGCATTACATATTTTTACACCATTTTCAAGAATTACTTCTTATTCAAAAAAAATCATCAATATTATCATTAAATTTATTTTCATATTCAAAAATTCCTTCACTAAATTTCTCTGAATCTCTGTATGAATTTTCTAAATAAATTAATTTAAGAGTATTTATGAAAACTTTATAGATATTTTTTACTTCAAAAATAGAATTATACACTTATCCGTAATAAGTCATAATAGAATAGATAATTCTCAAAAAACAACATCCCTTTCTCCACGTGACTCTCCACCGAAATAATTATAATGATACTTCCAACTACCATATTCAAAAATTATTGTAGTAAATTTATCTAATATTTACAATATCACCTTTAGCGTATGTATTTTTTTGCTTTAGCAAAAATTCACACAATTTTTTATTTATCAAAAATCATATTAACTTATTCTAATTTATTATAATAATTTTTGTATCATATTTATCACACAAAAACTTGATTTTATCAAGTTCATTTTTAGACACAAAAATCCCCAATTGGGGGATTTTTGTAATTTTAAATATATTGCGGGGACGACCGGACTCGAACCGGCGACCTTCTGCGTGACAGGCAGACGCTCTAACCAAGCTGAGCTACGCCCCCATATATAACCACGTACCAGAAGTGAGAATTGAACTCACGACCTCAGGCTTATGAGTCCTGTGCTCTAACCAACTGAGCTATCCTGGTGTAAATTTTCAATATTTATAAACACTTCTTTTATTTCACAATTTAGAAAAAATCTTCATTGTTTGTTGCGGGAATAGGATTCGAACCTATGACCTCCTGGTTATGAGCCAGACGAGCTACCAGACTGCTCTACCCCGCTATATTTATTCTCTTATCCGTATAGAAACTATTATACAGGAAAATAAAGTAAAGTCAACACTTTATTTTTTTCATGCTTTTGGTAAACTATTCTATTACATACCAAAGAACAAATAGTTTTATATATTGATATAAAACTAAGCCATTTTAAAAAATTTCAAAATGTTCAAATTTTTATTTGACACACTATAATCAAAAATCTATATAATATCATTACTACAATCTAGCATCTTCATCTATAGTTAAACGTTTTTTGATTGATCTTGCACCTCTTTCTCTCAAATCCTTATTTTTTTTCTTAAATCTTCTAATTTGTTTTTTTAATTCATCCTCTATTTTATCAATACATACATTAATACTTCTATCATTTTCTTCTGCTAAAAATAAATTTTTACTACAATCCAATTGGACACTCATATGAAACACCCCATTTTGTTTATCTATTTCAACTTTAACTAAGTTTATCTTGATCAATTCAGATACTGAATCTATTTTTTTCTCCACATAATTCCTTGATGATTCATTTAAAGAATTTATATTTTTGAAATAGTATTTTATATTCATATTTTTTTTAAATTTATAAATTATCCTAATTATATACAAATTGATTTAGAAACCTACGAGTTGCACTTCCTCTTTTAATTGTACACTAAATTCATCTCTTACACGAGTTTTTGCCATACTTGCTAATTGTATAACTTCTGAAGAAGTAGCATTTCCCAAATTTAAAAAATAATTTGCATGTGTATTTCCAGCCTGCACACCTCCAATTTTTTTTCTACTAAGTCCTACAGAATCCAAAAGCCACCCCGCTGGCACTCTACCATTTTTACTTTTAATGCCTTTATCCTTATAAAATAATTCTTGCACGTCCTTTGAGACTTGTGGATTTACAAAAAATGAACCAGCACTTTTTATATCTTGTATATGCCTTTTAGTTCTCTCTGATAAAAACTTGTACATTTCTCTATTAATTTCATTTTCTTTTCCCTTATTTAGATAAAATACTGCTTCTAATATTATATAATTATTTGTTTTCTTAAATAAACTTGTTCTGTAATTATACTCGCAAGAAGTTATATCTAAACATTTTATCTTATTGTTTAATTTATCATAAACGGTAACACTTTTCAAAACATCTGAAATTTCCAATCCAAATGCTCCAACATTTCCTCGTACAGCACCTCCTATTGTACCTGGAATTCCTGTAAATCTTTCCACACCTGTTAAGCTATTATTTTTAGCAATAGTTACTAAATCTGATAACTTAACACCTGCACCCATAGATATATATTCTCTATTTACATCTATACAATCAATTGCCATATGCACAATAAGACCTGAAAATCCTTTGTCAGAAAATAATATATTACTTCCTCCAGCTAAAACATAATAAGGAATATTTTTTAAATCTGAAAATTCAAGAGAATTCATCAGGTCCTTATTTGATCTAATTGTAGTAAAATATTTTGAACTCCCACCTATACCAAATGTCGTAAATTTTCTTAAATCAACTTTTTCTTTAATCTCCATATTTTAAATTATTTAATATAATATCATGAACTTTCCAAATATCACCTGCTCCCAAAGTTATGAAAATATCATTTTCTTCTAAATTATTCAAAGCCCATTCAGAAAGATTCTTAATTGTTTTTTTATAAATTGCTTTCTTTTGAATTTTATTTATTTCTTCAACTAGATCTTTACTAGAAATTTTACCAGTCTTTTCTCTAGCACTACTATAAATATCTATTATAATCACCTCATCAGCTAAAAGTAGCGATTTCACAAAGTCATTAAATAATGCTTCTGTTCTGGAATATGTATGAGGATGAAATGCTGCAATTATTTTTTTATCTTTATATATTTTTTTAAAAGATTTGAGTGTTGTACTAATTTCCCTAGGATGATGTGCATAATCATCTACAAGTAGTGCATCATTATAAATTCCTTTCTTTTCTGCGCGACGAGCTACTCCGGCAAAATTTTCTAATCCATTAGAACTCCCTAATTTATCTCCTTTAGAAATCAAAACACTTACTAACCATGCCGCTACTGCATTTTTTGCATTGTGGATTCCAAACATTTTTGTAGTTAAAATATTTTTTTTGTCTTCAAAAATGATACTTATATGCTGTTTATTGTTTTTATTTTCAGTTTTTATGATACGAGCTTTAGCAAATTCACTTTCTCCATATGAAATAACTTCTACATTTGCTCCACATATAACTTTCCTCACATTCTCATCATCTACACATGCAATTAGTATTCCATCTTTTGGCAATCTATCTATAAACTTTTTAAACACATTCTTATAAACTTCAAAATTTTTAAAAAAATCTGGATGATCATAATCAATACTAGTAAGAACAATGACCTTTGGATGATAATATCTGAGTTTATCTTGATATTCATCAGCCTCAATAACAAATACATCAGAAGAACCTGATCTTGCGCCACCTAACCATTCTGGTATTATTGAGCCCACAAGTACATTAGGATCTTTATTGGCACCAATAAGTGCATAGGCTGTCATGGCTGTTGTAGTTGTTTTTCCATGCGTACCACACACTGCGATTGTTGTATATTTTTTAGTCATCTCTCCAAGTGCTTCTGGATATGAAAAAATCTTTACATCTCTCTTTTTAAGTTCTAAAATCTCAATATTACCCTCTTCAAAAGCAGTAGAATACACTGCAAAATCAATATCATACGGTATATTTTGGATACTAAATTTACCAAATACCTCAATACCATCTTTTTCTAATAACTCAGTATAAAAACCATCTCCATCATCTGATCCTATAACTCTATATCCATTAGCTATATACAATCTAGCAAGAGAACTAGTACCAGCTCCTCCAATTCCAACAAAATAAATAAGTTTATTCATAATATATAACAAATTAATACTATTAGAATAATAACATATTTAAAATTATATTAAAATCTTATATTAAATACAAGTTTTTTTCAAAAGCTTTCAAAAACTTTTTCATAACTTCACTTTCTTTCTAGCTTTAGTACAAATGTAAACATATTAGTTCAAAGAAGAAATTTTAGGCAGATTGTCAAAAAAGTTCTTATTTATTTTTCATTCTAAATATTCCATCTACTATCTTTTTTGCAGCATCTGGATGATAAAACTTATAAATATTATCTTTAAATTGCTTCCTTAAGGTACTACTATGCAATAATTTATTTATTTTTGACTCTAATATATGCGGTCCTAAATTCGCTTCCTCTAAAACAAGAGTACTGCCACTTCTTGCTAATGCAAATGCATTCATTGGCTGATCATGACTCTCCATTGGAATCAAGATTGAAACAAGTTTATTCGCAGCTATTTCAGTTATAGAGTTTGCTCCTGCTCTGGAGATAACTAGAGATGCAATAGAATACATGTCAGCCATTTCATCTCTATTCAAAAAAGGAACTGCTGTATACTTTCCATGACCTGATTTAAAACCACGTCTACCAGCTTCCATTACTGTTTGTTTATAATCTTTCATACCTGTTACATGCACAATTTGTGCTATTTTTGTCAACTTTTGAAGAATTCTAATTATCGCATGATTTATAACTTTAGAACCTTGTGAACCTCCTAAAATAAATACTACTGGAACTTCCGCATGATAATTCCATTTTTTATATGCTCGCTCAGGATTACCCTCTGTTAATTCTTTCCGAATTGGATTACCAGTAAGAAGTACTTTACTGCCTACAAAATATTCTCTAGTTGCTGGATAAGATATTGCTATGTACTTTGAAAATTTTCCACCTATCCTATTCGCCCAACCAGGCGTTACATCACTATCGTGAGACAACACTGGAATTCTATACAACCAAGCAACTAGAACAACAGGAACTGAAGCATATCCACCTTTTGAAAATACAGCATCAGGCATATAAATCAGCATATGAAACATAGACTGAATCATCCCAATCGGAAATCGAAAAAAATCCAAAAAGTATTCAAATGAAAAATATCTTCTTAATTTTCCTGTTAATATATTTTTCACAGGTATACCTTCTTCATTCATAGCCTCTTCTGCCATTTTTCCCATTTGAGCATTAGTTCCTATATACAATAACTCTAAATTTTTATCTTGCTCTCTAAGCTCTTTTGCAACAGCGATAAGCGGAAATATATGTCCACCACTACCACCTCCAGTTAAAACAATTCTCATAATTTATTTATAATATTTAATCATATTATAACATGATACTTTATGTAATTAAAATTTTAGTAAATATTTAACCTAAATCTAATTTTACTAAAAAAATAATAAGATTTTTACACATTACTTCAAAAACATTCCTTGTAATATTCTTTTCAAATTTATATCCTAATTTCATATAAGTATTAATTCTGTTGATAGACTCATACATTCTTTAAAATTTATTTTAGATTATATATCACAAAGTGATTCTATTTAATTACTTATATGGAAGAGCATGTATCTTTTTGGAGATTATAATCCTATAAAGAGAAGGCTGAAGCAATAAAGTAAAATTTGATATATTTTAGATGAAACCAATAAGAAGTGAGCTTATCAAAATCTCAAGAAAAATAAACATCAACTGTTTATACTGTGCACGCCACCCAATGCTTACAAAATATATGAAGAATAATCACTACTTCTATTTAATAAGGCTGTTGTGTGTGTGGATAAAAAATGATAAGTATTAAAAGACATATTATCATAATAAACAAAATCAGCCTTTTTCAATGTTTTTAAGACTAGTGTTGATTTATGAAGCTCATGTAATCCTTCCTTAAACATTGTAAAGAACCTATTTAAATTTTAATACTCTGTCTGGAAATATTTAATACTATTCCTATTGCAATTAACATAAGAACCATTGAAGAACCTCCATAACTTACAAATGATAGTGGAATTCCAGTGAGTGGCATAAGACCACTTATAGCAGCCATATTCATCATCGCTTGCCCTACAATCCAGACTCCTATGCCTCCAGCAACCAACCTCCCAAACATTTCTTCCGAAAGAATTGCTATTCTAAATATTCTCCAAAGAAGAAATAAGAATAAGATAAGTAATATTGCAGAGCCTATAAACCCAAATTCCTCTCCAATTATCGCATAAATTGAATCGCCCACTGGTTCTGGTAAATACAATCCTTTTTGTCTACTATGTCCCGGTCCAAGTCCAAACATGCCACCACTACCAAAAGCTATAAATGCTTGTTGAATTTGATATCCTGAATTCAAAACATCGGACTCTGGATTTAAGAACACGTTAAGTCTTTCCATTCTGTATTCTGAAGTATATACAGCTAAACTTAATATAGTTATCCCTAAAATACCTATATACACTAAATGTTTAATATTTGCACCAGCAAAAAAGAATATGGATATCGCAATTATAATTATAATACCCATAGTTCCAACATCTGATTGTAAATATATCAAAAATGATATAAGTCCTAATATGGATAAAAATGGAAAAAGTCCTTCCTTTAAGTCTCTTATTTTTTCTATTCCCTTACTTGAGCACCACGCTGAAAAATATACTATAATAGATAATTTAACTGCTTCCGAAGGTTGAAATGAAAAACCTCCAATATTTATCCATCTGCTAGCAGTATAAGAAGAAGTATCTCCGATAAGTCCTGGTAAAAAAACTAAAATAAGCGAGCCTACGGCAAATATCATAATAAAGAAAGCATATCGCCTAAAAATACGATAATCTAGTCTTTGTAATACAAGAAGTAATAAAAAACCAATCACAACAGCTACAACCTGCTTTCTAAAAAAGAAATTTGGATCATCAAATCTAATTGTTGCATGTAATATACCCGCACTAGACACCATCATAAGACCAAAGACAACTAAAAATAAGACCACCCCAAAAAGCATATTATCTGGACTACCAAATTGTCTAAAAATACCACTGTTCTCATTTTTCGTCACAACTTTATTGCTCTGACTGCGCTTTTTAACTTTTTTTCTATGTTTTTTAATATTCATACTAACTCTTTGAATTCAATTTTCTCCATTTTTTTATTTCCGCATGATTTCCAGATAGTAAAACCTTTGGCACAGACCACTCATTATATACTTCTGGCTTAGTGTAATGCGGATACTCCAAATATCCGTCAGTGCTATGCGATTCATACATAAAACTTAATTCATTTCCTAGAACACCCGGAATCAATCTGATAACACTATCAGCAATAACTGAAGCAGAAAGTTCACCTCCTGTCAATATAAAATCTCCTATCGAAATTTCTTCGTCAGCAATATTTTCTGCTACGCGCTCATCAACTCCTTCATAGCGTCCACATATAAATACAAGTTCCTTATACTTAACAAGTTTTTCAGCATTTCTCTGCGTATATCTCTTGCCTTTTGCACTGAGCAATATAATTCTTCTCTCTTTGTCCTCAATAGTGCTTTTTTTTATTATTTCAGAAACTGCTCTATGTATTGGCTCTACCTGCATAACCATACCAACTCCACCACCACAAGGTGTCGCATCCACATTTTTATGTTTATTTGTACTGAATTTTCGAATATCACAAAACTCAAATTCTACAAGTCCTTTTTCTTGTGCTCTTTTTATGATTGATTCAGAAAAATATGAATCAAGAATTTTTGGAAATATAGTTAAAAAATATATTTTCATAGGCATATCTACATATCTAAAAAATTATTCTTTTTCTTATCTTAAATTATAAACAATTTACCAAGATTAATCTAGTGTAAAATATTTTGACAAAAAATATAAAAAGTATGTTATAATACCAGCTATGGGAAAAAGATTTATAAAAAAACTCATCTATTTAATTTTACCAGTCATTATCATTTTAATAATTGACTTTTTGTATATATTTTCTCATTACAATGACAAAGCCACTAAAAATGCTGATTGTGCTGTTATATTTGGAGCTGCTGTTTGGAAAGATGATATTCCTAGTCATGCTCTATACGATAGAACTATGGAAGCTGGAAAGCTGTACAGAAATAATCTTGTATCCTGTATAGTCATGTCTGGTGGTCCTAGTACATACGGTGCACATGAAGTAGATGTCATGGAGAAGATACTTATACAAGAACGAATTCCAAAAGATGCCTTAATAAAAGATTTAAATGGCCTAAATACATTAGCAACACTTAGAAATCTTGATAAATCAAAGTCTTATATACTAGTATCAAATGACTTTCATCTAGCAAGAATTAATATACTAGCCTGGAGAATTGGACTTGATGAATTTACCACTCATAAATCAACTTATTACAACGGGAGATATATAAAAGAATCTTATTTTTTTTCAAGGGAAATCGTTGGTGTCATTTATTATTTATTTTTTATGGATAAGTTTCACCTATAAAAAATTATTAGAATTACTTATGAAAAACATTATAGTTATAGACATTGGAGGAACAAACATTAGAATAGGAATATTAAACCAGCAAAAAAAATTATCTTTCATAGATAGTGAAAAACTTCCTCCTATAAATACAAGCGAAGAACTTATGAGCATTGTTTTCAGAAAAATAGAAGAAGTAAATAAAAAAATAGGTAAGAAAACTCACGCAATAAGCATAAGTGTAGCAGGACCACTTAAAAAAGATAGAAAATCATTTATTTTTACCGCACACAATTTAATAGTGGACTTAGTGGAGCCCTTAGAGAAGAAATTTTCTATTCCCGTACTTGTCGCAAATGATACAGAAGCAGCTGTAATAGCAATTCAACAAGAAACTTATCCAACAAAAGAAAATGTGGCATTTATAACTATGTCTACTGGAATTGGAGTTGGTTCTATCATAAATGGACAGCTAATTTCTGGGTACACAGGTAGTGCTGGTGAGTTTGGTGCTATGATTATTCCAACTCCTTTTTTTGATAAACCTTTATCCTGGGATGACTATTGTTCTGGAAAACGTGATGATAAAGTTGGAATTGTAAATACGTATAAAACATGGGCAACTTATTACAAAAAAAGAATAAATCCAATTTATATCGAACCTAAGGACATTTTTGAGGCTCATAAAAAAAAGAAAAAAGATATTGATGGATTTATAGATGAAATTAGCAAGATAAATGCAATAGGAGTTGCAAATATAATATTTGCATATGATCCTGAGATTATAGTATTTGGAGGTTCTATTGCACAGAGTAATTATGCTATTATAATAGAAGGCATAGAAAAATACATGGACAGAAGTCGAATATCATCTCTTCCAAAATTTTCCAAATTAACACTTGGTGATTACGTGTCTCTATATGGAGCAGGGTACAATTTTTTTAATAAATTATAAAGAGATAACTAAAATAATATGAAAAATATTATAGTAATGGGCATAGGAGGAACAAATATCAGCACAGGAATAATGAATCAAGATAAAGAATTAGTAATAAAAAATACTGATAAACTTCCGATAATAAAAACTAGCCATCAACTTATTCAAATTATTTTCAAGCAAATCAAAGAAGTACGAAAAAAAATTAATGAAGAAATTAGTGCAATAAGTATAAGTGTCTCTGGTCCACTTCGCATGCGTGAAAAATCTTTCTTTTTTACAGCACATAACACACTTGTCAATGTTGTAGATCCTGTAAATAAAAAATTCTCACTTCCTGTATATTTAATTAATGACACAGCCGCAGACACAATAGCAACTCTCCAGAAAATTTACCCTAGAAAAACTAACATTATCTATATATCAATATCTACTGGCATAGGAGTAGGAGCTATTGTAAATGGACAACTACTTCATGGACACACAGGAAATGCTGGTGAATTTGGGGGCTCATCTGTACATACCATTTTTTTTGAATCATCCAGGACTTGGGAAGACTACTGTGGAATAACAAGAAATACTTCAACTGGAATCATAAACTTTTACAAAGTGTGGGCAAATTATAAACAAAAACCTATAAATAATACTTACACAGAGCCTGAACATTTATTTAGTGCACATAGAAATAAAGCTAAGGATATACAAGGATTCATGGATGAAGTTGGCAAAATAAATGCTCAAGGAGTTACAAATGCTATATTCGCATATGATCCTGAAATTGTAATATTTGGTGGTTCTATTGCACAAAATAATTATGATATTATAATTAAAGGAATAGAAAAATATATAGATAAGCGTAGAATATCCCCTATGCCAAAACTCACAAAAACATCCCTTGGTCATTATGCTTCTCTATATGGAGCAGGATACAATTTTTTCAACAGACTTTAAATTTCATCTATTAATATTCTATGATAAAAAACTATACAAAAACTCCATTATCTCGACGTGTTTTTTTTTGGACACTTGCTGTATCTTGCATTTCTATAATATCCCTAGTAATATTTTTTTCTTGTGGATACAGATTTAATTTTACAACCAATATATTTATACATGCTGGCTCTATCAACGTCAAATCTACTCCAAGTAATATATCAGCAATTATAGATGATAAAAAACCTAAAAATAGACATTTTAATTTAATAAATAATTCTTATCATATAACAGGAATTCACCATGGATTTCATGATGTTACCTTTAGCGCAAAGAACTATAAGGATTGGAAGAAAAGAATTAGGATTCATAGTGGTTTTGCTACAGAATTTTGGAATGTTATACTTGTTAAAAATAACTACGAATACACTAAATACAACGTAACAAATCCTAAACATATTTTCTTTGCACCAAAATATGAACTTATGACCTACATTGTAAAAAGTAATACTAATAAACTATTAGCTCCTATAATAAATACTGATAAAAATATATCAGAAAGTATTATAAAAGATTCTAATTCAGTATTTGACACATCTAGCAATGAGAATATTGAATGGTCCCCAGACACGTTTACATTACTCATTCCTATACTTAGAACTTCAAAGACAATTAACGTCAAAACTTCTTCCAAAGCCAATGATAATTCAAAAAACACGCTAGAATCTAAACTTATAGAACAAAAAAATATATCTATTACAAAAAAAACTATCAATTTTATTGAACCAAAAAAAGATTATCTAATAACTAATCGCATGGATAATCTTGAAGTAATGTCCATATATCTATCTTCTTTATTACCAAGGAGCTTCTTTCTAAATGAATCCTTAACTAAATCTAATGAAAAGTTTAACAAAAAAAAATTAAGTTCAGATTTAAATACTATTTCAAAAACAGAATTAAATGATAAAACTATAATCAAAGAAACCTACCCTATAATTACATCTTTACGATTTCATCCAAAAAGGCATTCAACGATATATGGGATAATAAATAACGACTTATACTCCATAGATATTTCAAAACTATACAATGCAGAACAAGGGGATTACAATAGAACAACAAAGCTTATGAGTGATATCTTAGCCTACGACATAACAGATGATGGAATATATGTATTAAGTACTAGAGGATCCTTGTTTTATGATAAAGATTACGATTTATCCAATCCAAAAACATTGACAGGCTTCCCTCATATTCAGAAAGATACCAAGCATACTTTAATAGCCTATGACAAAAATAGAGTTTTGCATTTATCTGAAAAAGATGGCTTACTTACAATTTTCAATAAATATGAAAAAAATACAATAACAAAACCTATTCGTAATAAGATAAAAAATGCTAGATTTTCTAATGATGGGAAAAAAATAATATATCATGACACTAATTCAATATATTTATATATGACACGTGACTGGAAACCTCTCTTTAGAGAAAGAGATACTGAATATAAAATAACTACGGTAGATAGTGCTATAAATAGACTTGAATGGCTAGATGATTATGAACATGTTATAGTTGGTATTGATAAAAAAATATTATTAATAGATTTAGACCATAGATTCACGCCTCTAAAAACAGAGATTTTATCTAATTCTGCAAATAATAATAATATAGTCTATAATTACAAAAACAACAAACTTTACTTCATAAATTCTTTGAAAAACGACACAAAACAACTCTTTTCTATATATTTTCCAGAGGAAAAGAAGGGCTTATTTCAATAGATTTTGTAATAAATTATGTCATTTAAGAATAGACTGTAAGATTAAATTATTAGTAAAAATTAAGAAAATAAATATATTTTTTTAAAACTTTTATTTATAGGGTTTCTATGAATTATATTTTATAAAAAATAATAAAAAGAGTAATTCTTGAAGTTTCATGGTACACTTGTCCCTAAATAAGCTTCAGTAGTTACATTTCTACCTAAAAATCACCTATAGTCTGTCTCTATACCATTCATTCACCTGTTGACGTTTATTTAATATGTTTATATAATTGTAAGTAACACTTATTCATGGGAATAAGTGGCTTCAACGAAAGCAATTTAACAACTAATTATATTTAGTTACATATATACTAGTAAAATATGTATTTAAATATGCCCTAGAAAGGAAGGTGACAACTTATGACAGAACAAAACGGTGGTCTATTTGTATGGTTACAGGATAATGCACGCATAATTCTTTCTATAGCACTTGTGCTTTTTCTTTTATTTGCAGTTTACAATTATTCTCAAGACAGAACAGAAAGTGTTTCACATGCTGAAAATAGTATAGAAAATGATGAGAACAAGTCATCTGAAAAATCTGAAAATATTTCTGAGATAGCAGAAGAAACAGAGAAATTATCAGAGACTGAAAAAGATGCAACAGAAGAAAAAGAGAATAGCGAAGAAACAGAGGTAGCGATTACTAGTGCTGAAACCGCAGAATCAACAGAAAAAGTAACTAGCAATGAATCATCAGAGAATACTTCTAGTGAAGTTACTAAAATTTTACTAAGCGAATCTAATGATACAATCGGAGCAAAGACTGAAGAACCTGAAGTAAAGGAGATCAAGACTGAAGAGCCTGAAATCACTGAAAAAGAAATAAAAATCACTGGCAAAGGTCCTACTGTAGTTTATAATGACAATGATATAACAGCATCAGCAATGCGTGGAGATGGTTTAACACATATCGCTAGACGTGCTACATCTGAATATCTGAATCAAAATAATATCAGTGATCTAGATGCAAGTCAAAAGATTTATGTAGAAGATTACGTTAGACGATCTGTAGCAAAAATACAAATCAATCCTGGAACTATAATTACATTTAAACACGATGTATTTGCAGCTGGAATCGAAAAAGCTAAATCACTAACAGAGTCTCAAAAACATAATCTTTCGAAATATACTAAAGGATTAAATCTTTAGTACTAAATTGATAGATAAAACAAAAATATACCTTCTGTACCTTATAACAAAAAATACTTAGAAACGTACTAAGTATTTTTTGTTTCTTTTGAATTTTTACCTAAATACATCACATCAATAACTTCTTTTTTATATCTTAAATCAAATATTACTTTTCCAACCATATCCAATGTCTCCATATTCATACTCATCACATCCAAATATCCCTCCAGGTAAGCCTTATCCTTCAAAAAGGATCCTTTTATACTTGTATCCTCAAATCCCCTTTTGACCCTAGCAGTCATCGCGTATGCATTTTCTGTATCTATAAATTTAAGCAAAAAACAAAATGTTTCATAAAATGATTTATTAGAAGCTATGTAAGTAGCAATATAGTAAATATAAATTCTATTTTTTACTTCAGAATTTTTATCTTCTTCATTATACAATGCCCATCCTTCATGAATTAATTCATAATATCCAAATCCTGTTTCAAAAATTTTTAAACCAATTTTTTTTGCCTCAACGCTCTGTCTAATATGACCCATAATCTCATGAGCTATAAGTATATCCACAAATAAATTTGAATACCGCCCATCACCCGTCTTGAGAAATAAAATTTTTTTAGCCGTATCTACAGAAGCAAAAGCACCCTCCTCTCTAAACTGCACATCCCAATAAATCTTATTATCCTTAAATGCCTTTTTAACTTTGTCTAAAAATTCATCTTTGGAAATTTGTACATCATATTTATTTTTTGGAAATAATGAATTTACTTTTCTAACATTATTCATAGATAATTCAAACTTATCATCTTCCACTATCCCAAAAACCTTTTTTGCTGCATTAAAAATTTTCCTATCATCTCCTATACTATAAATTAACTCCAATCTATTTCTTAAATCTTCTTTGTAAAACTTAAATATTTTTACTAAACTTTTATTTTTCAAATTACTTAAATCAAGATTGTTAATACGCCTCTTTAATTTCTTATATTTCACTAATGAAATGGTATTATATTTAAATATAGGATTATAAATATTTCCATTATAAAATTTTTCAAAAAAAACTCCTTTTTCTCTATCAAAATTTACAGGATTAAAATAATTTAAATAATCTAATTCTTTTTTTATAGTAAAAAATTCTTTATCAACACTTTTTACTTCATTATTAAACATGTTACAAAATTTAAAATTTAAAAAATAGTTATAATACACTTACTATTATAAACATTTTTTAAAGAGTAATTATATCATTGTATAATTACTCGAAATTTTTCAGATCCATTTCAGTATACTTGGAACATATACCGCACCTCCTTGGCTAATATTAGCCAAAAATTGACCTTCTATAGGTATTCTTTGGAAACCTATGAAATATTTTTTATTTAAAATATTCAAATCTAGTTCAAATTTGGATTCTATCAAGTCCTGAATAATTACTTCTTTTGAGTTCTTATCTTGCACTATTATTCCTCCTTCTTTGAAGACACCACGTCCTCCAAAATTTTTAGGTCCTTTGAATATTTTCGCGACCTTACCTGGTGGCACCATCCATTCCTCACCATTATCTAGAGCTATCAGCTCTGTATTGGGAATTATTAGATTATTATTGGGAAAGTTTTTTTTTGTTAGTTCCCCTTTTAATCCTATACCTCCAAATTTACCTCCGAAAAGATTATTAGCTTCAAATAGCTTACGCTGATATTTCTCCTCGACATCTAGTCCACCTGTGTACCAAATCACATATTTCTTATTACCTAAATACTTATCAATTTCCCTCCAGTTTTCAATGAAATATTTCTTATTTAGCTTTTTAAACAACTCTTCAAATGCTGCTACTTCAGTATTAAAGAATGCATTATTTTCGTGAATTGCTATTACTGGTATTCTATCTCCAAAACTATTCATTATTCTTTCTTCAATAGCATCAGCCTCTTGGTGATGCTCATGAAGTCTAAAAATTTCCGCGGTCGTGAGGTTTCCTAATGGATTACCCGTATTAATTTCATACATATGAAACTCACCAGAATTAGATTTAACCAAATCAAATCTAACTCTGTTATAGGAAGTCTTATATCTTTTCTCAGCCTCATTCAAAAAGTATATTAATCTTCTTTTTAGTCTTTTCGGTAAAGAAATTGTTCTTGGTTTTATTGTTTTTGCCAATATTCCACCCATATTATACTCTACAACCTCTTTTTCGCTGTATTCCGTTCCGTCTTTTAGTTTCATTTCTAATCCTTTTTTATTAAAGTACTAATTTGTGTCTTTGTGTTTAAAAACACATCCTAAAAAAACTTATAAAATTTTCTTAAATGAGCATCTAAACCTATAAAAAACTAACTTTTTTATAAGCTAGTTTTTACATATTCTTTTAATTTTCTTAATTCATCAAAAACATGCAAATACTAGCTTTTGCATTAACATCAGATTATTTTTTTTGATAAACTTATTCATAATAATATTATATCATAGAATAAATTAAATGCAATACTCTAATTCCTAAGTTCAACAATTACTTGCAACACTCTAAATAAATATTAAACTAATTAAATAATAATTAGAAAATATTTATGAGTAAAAAAAAAGAAAAAACCACCATTAGACTTAAGAGAAAGAACAATTA
>CAMZLB010000024.1 GCA_947311515.1 Candidatus Moraniibacteriota bacterium
CTTGAGAAAGAGGAGCTAATGAGAATGCTAATGGGTTATTAAGAAGATTCTTCCCAAAAGGAACTGATTGGAGTAAGATAACAGATGAGGAGTTATTGAAAGCTGAATATTTGATTAATGCTAGACCACGTAAAAGACTAAATTGGAAAACACCTGCCGAAGTGTTTTATGAAAAAACTGGAATTGATATTTATGGGTGTGTTGCAATAAAAGGTTGAATGTAGCGTGTTACGAGTTGCACTCCTATTTTTTATGTAGTATTATTTATATAGGATTTAAATAATAATTTTTGATAATAAATTATTTGTGTAATATGTTAGTTGTATAAGTTCTTGTAGCTCAGTGGAAAGAGCGTTTGGTTGCGGTCCAAAAGGTCGTAGGTTCGACTCCTACCAAGAACACATAAAGATTTTGCAAAAAGATGATACTTTTTTATTTCTGTAAAAATAATTATGTAATTAATAAAGATTACAGATAAGATTGCATTCGTAGAGAAGGAGCTATCACAGACTCTCTAATAACAAAAATATCTTTTTCTACAAAAAATAGTGATTTGTACTACTATGCACGTTACACAATATTTATAAACCAAGAACCTGTTCAAGGTCTATGGATTTTAAACAGGTTCTAAAGAATTGATTATATCCTGTGTAGGAGGTTGTTTTGTATATGAATAAAAAAAAGATAGTATGATACAAAAAAAGGACAATACCACAAATCAAATAAAAATTAGTCTATTTTGAAGTGAATTTTTTAGACTTGGTTTTATTTATGGAAATTTTCTTCATAAGATATATCATTTTACAAAAATACAAAAACTCTATTGATAAGTATCGTATTTCAATAAATAAAAGAGCTTACAAGAGATGAATTATAAAGAAATTAAAAATTACTGACCTTATTTGAACAATGATTATTATGTTGAGCGTAGATAAATTATATCTAAATAGAGTAAAAAAATTGGATATGTAAGAGATGAGGCTTTATTAACTATAAAAAAGCTTTTATTTTTTTTAAGTAGAAGCTACAAAATACAATTTGTAAAAATCCTATAAGTAAAAGCTTTTGAAAATGTGTCTTAGATTTATTTTTAATTTTGATTACAGAACGTTTTTACAGTTTGTGATTTAGAAGACATATAGGAGATTATTTTGAAAGTTTTTTTATTTATTTAATTTATTTATTATAGAAAAAATACGTTAAAAAGATAGATAAAAAGTTGTAGTTAGTGTATAAGTAATGTATACTGGGGTTATATTAATTTTTAATCTAAATTCTGTTATACTTTGAAAATTCTGAAAATTTAAATATATGCGACATATAAATCCTTATGATGTGGGTACTTTTTTTCAACCGCAGGCTGATGTAACATTTATAAAAAACGCAATAGTCCAATGGCTTATAATAATCATTTTAATTATGAATATTGTAATTGTTGCAGGGCTATGGTTTTTTGTTGAGCCAGAAAGCGCATTTTTAAAATTACAATACAATGTATATTTTGGAACCAGTCTCTTTGCTCCTTGGTGGGGAGGGTATATTTTGCCAGCTATGAGTTTTGTATTTTTCTTGATAGACATATTTCTGGCTTATATGTTATATGTTATAAAAGAAAGAATTTTTGCGTACAGTATTTTACTTGGAGCTTTTTTTGTACAAATTGCTCTTGCAATTGCTTCTTTGAGTATTGTTTTAAATAATTATTAATAAGTCATGTCAAAAAAATTTAATTTTCCAAATCCAGTTACCACAAATAAGCATGATAAAAAAATTCATCGTGCTTTGGAGATAATTCCAGCAATCCTTACGTGGTTTACAATAATTGGTATGCTTCTTTTTTCATACCTAGCTCCTGTTGGGGTTGCAATTTTTATAATTGCTTTTGATATTTATTGGATTCATAGAACTATTTTTATTTCATATTATTCTATAAAAGCATATAGAAGACTTAAGTCACAGCAAAAAATTAATTGGCTTGAACGTTGTAAAGAAGTCTCCTTGGGACTTAATGATTATAAGCAAAAGACTGCAAGTAATATTGTGATTGCAGAAGAATATTTAAGAAGTGCAAAGAATAAAAAGAAAAAAAAGGAAATTAGAGAACTTGTAAAAAATGATAGAGAATTATTGAACAAGTTATGTAAACTGAATGCGGAGGAAATAATGAATTGGGAAGAGGTTGTGCATGTTGTTATGCTACCTACTGCAACAGAGGGTCCAGAAAATATTGATCCAGCGCTTACTGCTATAAGAGACAGTAATTATCCAAATGATAAAATAATAATTTTATTAGCTACAGAAGAAAGAGAAAATGCAAAAAAAAGAAATGCAAAAGTTAAATTTTTGAAAGATAAATATGGAGAGTGTTTTGCAGATTTCTTGGTTTCAACTCACGTAGTAGCTGATGGAGAGATGAAATGTAAAGCATCAAATACAACTTATGCTGCAAAAGAATTGCAGGCTTATTTGGACAAAAAGAACATTGATTACAAAAGAGTTATTTTATCTAATTTTGACTGTGAATCAGTGGCTCATCCTGAGTATTTTGGTGCACTTACATTTGAATATATAATTGACGGCAAAAGACTTCAATTTGCATATCAGCCAATACCTATGTATCATAATAATCTTTGGGATACAAATGCATTTGTGCGTGTTATAGTCACAAGTTCATCTTTTTGGCATATGTTCCAGACAACTAGGCGTGAGATGGTAACATTTTCTTCACATGCAGAAGCTTTTGATACCTTGGTGAAGGTAGGTTTTTGGCCAGTTAATATGATAAGTGAAGATTCTATAATTTATTGGAAGGGATATTCATATTTCAATTCTCAATATGCAGTTAAACCTCTTTATGTGCCAGTTTCCATGGATGCAGTTTTAGCAGAAACTTATTGGAAAACTATAATCAACCAATATAAGCAGAAGAGGCGTTGGGCATATGGAATAGAAAATTTTCCTATAATTATGCGTGCTATTTGGCCAAATAAAAAAATACATTGGTTTGAAAAAGTTAGAGTTGGATTTGAAATGTTGGAAGGTCACCATTCGTGGGCTACAGCGCCATTTATGTTGGCTTTACTTGGTTGGTTACCTCTTATTTTTGGTGGTGTAATTTTTAATCAAAGTGTATTAGCACATAATTTACCAGTAGTTACTCGCACTTTAATGACAATTGCTATGTCAGGATTAATTATTTCAATCTCTCTTTCATTTTTACTACTACCACCTCGTCCTAAACACATACCAAAAAAAAATTATATATACATGTTCTTACAGTGGTTTCTGGTGCCTATAATTGCTCCTTTTTTGGGTGCGATGCCAGCTATAGAGTCCCAAACTAGAATCCTTATTAAGAAATACTTTACTGAATTTTGGGTTACTGATAAAGTGGTAAGGAAAAAGAATTCTCAGAAATAATGATGTTTTATGCTTTTCCTTCAATCTGTGCACTTCTGTGTGTAGTTACAATATTATATATATTTCATAAATACAAATTAGGAGGTGGTTTACTCGCATCTCCACAATCAAATAGGCATAATGGAGGAGGAGGATTGATACGAGTCGGTGGTATAATTGTTGGGATTATTTTCTTTGCTACTCTGATGCTGTATGATGCATTTGTATTCGATCAAAAAACTACGATATTTTTCATAGGTATGTTTGCATTTATGATAGTAGGATTTTTAGACGATGTGAATTCACTATCTTGGAAGACGCAAATAGTTATGCAAGTCATTATTATGATTTTTATAACTATGTATGGAATAAATATCTCATACATAACAAATCCATTTGGAGGAATTATTTTGTTTGAAAGTGGAATCTTTTATTTCATAGGAATTATGATTCTTATATTTTGGGTTGTATGTATCATAAATACTTTGAATTGGAGTGATGGTATGCATGGAATTTTTGGAGGCATTTCTGCTATAGCTTCTGTTACTATTGGAATACTTTCTCTTAGAGAAGATGTGTTTCAACCACCTATTGCTCTCATGTCTTTTGTCTTAACTGGAGCTTTAATTGGTTTTTTGATAATCCATTTAATCGGACGAAGAATCATAATAGGTACTGCTGGTACAAATTTTATAGGTTATGTAATTGCAGTTCTAGCTCTTTTTGCTGGAGCAAAGATAGGTACTGCTCTTTTGGTGCTTATGGTTCCAATAGTGGATGCAGTATACGTACTTTATTCTAGATTTAGAAATAAGGTGAGTATATTTAGTGCAGATACATCACATCTTCATCATAGACTCTTAACTATAGGATGGACTAAAAGTAAAGTGCTTTTTGTATATTATGGGCTAACTTTGCTCGGTTCATCCTTGGCTCTACTTACTCAGTCTATGAATAAATTTATAGTATTATTTATTTATGGAGTCATGCTACTTATTTCTTTTGTGTTATTTACAAAAGTTGTTTATGATTTTGAAAAGGTCGACAAAAAATGATTTGCTTGCTAAAATAATTGGGTGGAATTATTTATAAAATTATCATGAATAAAAAAATTATTATCGGACTTGTCGGAGAAACTGGATCTGGAAAAGATACAGTTGCAAATTATATTCAAAAAAAATATGGAATAGAATTACTCAGATTTGGAAATCCTCTTAAAAAAACTTTAAGATTTTTTACAAATCAGGTTTCAAAAGAAGATAGTAATTGGCTCTATGGCGTATTAAGTGCTCGTTTTGGAGAGGATGTTTTACATGATGCAGTTCGGAGAGAGATTGAAGACTCAAAAGAAGAAATTATTTGTGTAAATGGGCTCAGAATGCCAAAAGATGAGAATTTTATAAGGAGCTTTGAAAATAATGTGATTATTTATATAACAGCTGATCAAAAACTTAGATGGGAGAGGTCGGTTAAGCGAGCAGAAAAATCAGATGATGAACAAACTTTTGAAGAATTCAAAAAATTTGAAGAAACTGCTAAAACAGAAAAAGCTATAAAAGGAATAGGAAGTCGTGCAGAATTCGAAATAGATAATGCAGGTTCTTTGGAAGACTTATTAGCTAATACAGATAGAATTATAAAGGAAATTGTCAAAAGATAAATTTATTTTTTTTCTTAACTCAACCAATAAATATAATATGAAAACTAAAGATAGGCAGTATAAAGATTTAATTCAATGTATATTGGATTATGGTGAAAGAGTATCTACTCCTCAAGATGTAGATGCTTTGACATGTTTCGGAACTGCTAAAAATTTGGTTTATGATTTGGCTAATGGTGATCCTATAATAACAGAAAGAAAAATGGGTATTAAAGCACCTATAGCGGAGATGTGTGCCTTTATAAATGGAGAGCAAGACTTTGATATTATGAAAGAAAAATTTGGTGTTCCAGAGGCATTTTGGGGTCCATGGGTAGTTGATAGAAAAACAAAAAAAGTTGGAGCAAAGAAAAGATGTTTAGGTGATGGGTCATATGGTAGAGCGTTTGCAGCGTTTCCAGATAATGAAGGAGGCACATTTAATCAAATAGAAAATATTATAAGGATGCTAAGTGATGACAAACTAAAAAACAGAAGAACTATTTACATGACATCTTGGATACCATTTATGAATGGTTGGGGCAGAAATCAAAAAACAGTTGTTTCTCCGTGTCATGGATTTGTACATTTTCGACATTTTGATGGAAAATTAGATTTAGTGTCATGGCATAGATCAGCTGATACATTATTGGGACTTCCAAATGATATGATTTCCTATACAGCACTTCTTAGAATGATTGCATCAGTTACAAATCTTATACCTAGGAGGATAATATATCAATTAAGTGATGTGCATATTTATGAAAATCAAATAGAGGAAGCAAAAGAAATTTTGAGCAGAGAAGATAAAATTTTACCAGAGTTAAAAATTATAAACAAAAAGGAAAGAATAGAAGACTACAGAAAAGATGATTTTGAGATAATTGATTATAATTTCCATAAAGCTATGAAAATAAGTTCTGCAGTTTAGGTAGTCTCTCAATAAAATTATGAAGAATTTAAAAAGTAATTCAAGAACAAAAGAACAACTTGAAAGAATGGAGATAGTTGAGAAATTAAATGTATGTCCCTTTTGTGAAGAGGGATTGGAAAAAATTCATAAATTACCAATAGAAAAAGAAACTATTAATTTTTTTGTTACAAAAAATGCATTTCCATATGAAGGAACTAGTCATCATTATCTTATAATACCCAAAAAACATATAAGGGAAGTGTTGGAAATAAGTCCAAAAATGTGGGCTGAAATTGGGGAATTATTTAATTGGATTGTAGAAAGTATACCTATGAAATTTGGTGGAGTTTTTTTGAGATTTGGTGATTTGCATAGATCAGCTGCTTCTTTGGAACATTTACATTTTCAGATACTTTCTGGTACAAAATCAGATAAAGATAAAGATAAAAAATCAGTAAAAGCTACACTTGGATATAAATAATTATTTATGAATACTATCATTAGTAAGGATGCAACATTGTTGAATATTGAGCGAATCAAAGAGGAAAGGATAGATGATAAACAGTATTTGAGTTTTGAGTATAAAGAAACAAATTTTAACAAAAAGTTTGAAATCAAAAGCGCAATAAAGAAAACATATGATTTGGACTATGTGGAGTTTGAAGGTCATAAATATCCAATAGTGGGCGCAGACAATACTAGTTATATAAGAGATAAGTTAAGCCGATCTGATTGTGATTTTAGTAGACATATATTTCTAGAAGGGGCTAGCTTTCAATCTGTAATTTTTACTAAACAAGCTGACTTTTCATAGGCAACCTTTACTAAACAAGCTAACTTTTCAAATGAAACTTTTACTGAGCAAGCTAACTTTCAATTTGCAACTTTTAGTAAAGAAGCTAACTTTCAAACTGCAACTTTTACTGAGCAAGCTAACTTTAAATTTGTAACTTTTACTAAACAAGCTGACTTTTCATATGCAACCTTTACTAAACAAGCTAACTTTTCAAATGCAACTTTTACTGAGCAAGCTAACTTTTTATTTGCAACTTTTACTGAGTAAGCTAACTTTCAATTTGCAACTTTTACTGAACAAGCTAACTTTAAATTTGCAACTTTTACCGAAAAAGCTAACTTTTCAGGTGTAACTTTTAAAGAACTAACTAACTTTGAACGAGTTGTATTTGAAAATTATGCAATATATGCGGGTATTAGTTTAATAAAAAAATCTAGTGAAGAAAATATAATTCTTGATTTTCAAAAGGCAAGTTTTTATAGTAATTTTTACTTAATATTAAAAGAAGATAAAGACCAAAGTGAATTTGAATTAAGATTAGATGGCGCAATTTGCAATATTGATAGATTTTTTACATCTCCAAAAGTAAAAGAAATGATAATAGATAAATCTACTTTGGAGCCAAGAACATTTTATACCAAAGCAAAAAATGATTTTATCACAAATCATGACCATGTATCAGCATTGGAAATGCACAAAAAGGAGTATGATGTTCATCTTAGAGATACTTGGAATAAATTCAAAAAAGGTGAATTGAAAATTATAGGAGAATTTATTATTTTACTTTTTGAAAAGTGCGTGAGTAATTTTGGTACTTCTATTATTCTACCTGTTATTTCTTGGCTAATTATTTGGATAATCTTTGCTTTTTGGATTATTGGAATTTATAGAGGATTTAATTTTTTTGATTTGTTTGTATCTTTAAGGGATATATATGAATTTGTATTTACAAATAATCAGACAGAAGCAAGAGATATTATCTCATACGCACTTAAACCAATTTCAATATTTTCAAGTAATAGTTTTTTGACAGAGGGAGAAAATTTCAAGAATTGGAGATATATTATGATTATAAATTTCTTTAAAACTTTAGCTTTAGCTGTTGTTTCTTATGAAGTCATCAAAGCTTTTCGTAAATTTGGTAGAAAAATACAATAAAATATACTAAACTTGTCTATAGATAGGTTTTTAGTTAAATTTGTCAATGTTTAGTACAGTTTGTTAAAAAGTGGTATTAGGTTTATTTATTTTTTTTAAATAATTGCATTGTAGAAAAAAGTTTATAAAAATCTTTTCAAAAATTCATTTAAAAATAATGTTGCTTTTTGAATTGAATTTTAGCATGGAATTAGGATATTAATTTATCAATCAATGCTGGAATCTCTTTTGCTAGTTTATTTGCTAGTTCTTTCTTTCCGTTTATATGTAATAATCTAATTCTTGCAGTTGTGCTTGTTTTTGCTTGTGATTCCAGAACTAATATTTTTTTGCAAAGCTTTTGTATTTCTTGATATTTTTTATCTGAATGACCGGTAGTTTTGGATACTATTAGCACATCAGGTTTTACTAGCTTTATTAGTTCGTTTGGAGTATGTTTTGTAGTTTTTATATATATAGCATCGGCATATCCTAAATGTGAGAGCATCTCAACTCTTTCATTTTGTGATACTACTGGTCTATCTTCTCCTTTTCTTATTTTTATTTTTTTGTCAGAGTCTACACCAATTATCAATACATCAGCTTGTTTGCTTGCTGTTTCTATATACCTCATATGTCCCACATGTAACATATCCCATGAACCAGAGGTAAGCGCTATAGTTTTACCTTTTTCTTTGCTATTTTTTACAAAGTTAGCAAGTTCTTTGTCGTTTAATAGCTTATATTTACTTTTAATCATGTTTGTATTATACTCTAAAATACTATGAGTGAAAAGATACAAAAAAAAACAATAGAGTATTATAAGCAAGGTAGTTTATATACTTATGTAAGTGCTTGCAATAAATACATGAAACAAGCAAAGCAAGTAGCTATAGAGGAATCATTGACGCCTATTTTTCCTATCGGCGTAGTAATTGTAAAAAATGGTGAGATAGTAGCAAGAGGAGCAAATGGAAATGGATATCATGAAAAAAATTTAAATTCAAAATTTCACAAAAAGGGATGTAAGCGGAGATATATAAGTCAAAAATTATTAGAACAAGGAAAAACAAAATTAAAAAGTGGGGAAGGTTTTGAATTGTGTCCAGGTTGTAACTATGATTGTCACGCAGAAGTTAAAGCTATAGATAAACTTAAGGATAAATCAATATTGAAAGGTTCTACGTTGTATATGTATGGTCACTGGTGGAGTTGTGCCGAATGTTGGAAGAAAATGAATACTGTAGGAATCAAAGAGGTTTATGTAGTAGCTACATTTAAAGAAAAAAAGAATTTAATCAAATGGAGAAAAGAATTTAATAAAATAGACTCAATATGATAATTGAGTCTATGTTTAGATTATAATATTTTTAAAATTTCTTTTGCAAATGTTATATCTAGCCCATATGTTATTATTTTAGCACTAGCCAAGCGGCTATCGCCTCTAACCTTCTGAAATCCTGCTCTTTTTAGCAAGGATTTTGCATCTTTTTTGGAGGTAAGTGATGTTTTGATGAATATTGTATCATGTCTTTTGTAGACAATAACATCGATGCAATAGAACTTAAACTTCTTTGCAATTACAAACGTTAACTCTTCCTTCTTATCTAAATCTTTGTTTATAACTAAGACTCTATCTATAACTACGACATGCTTTTGTTGTTTTGGCATAGACATCATCTCAGATGTCTTATTCAAGTACGTGAACATTTTAAAAACAAACTCTTCTTCATTTTGAGGATTTATGGTTGTCTCTAATATATTTACTAGAGTCGCTGCAATAATCGAGTCCTTAATGTTTCTGGATCTATGATCCAGAATTTCTCGATTGTTCTCACAAGTGCTCCAATATAGGAGTGTTTTGTAGCATTTTTCTTTTTTATTTACGTATCTCATACAAACCTTTGAAAAAGAGGGTAAATCCCATTTTTCTAATTTTGGCACAGCGATTGGATTGTTGTTTTGATTACACATTTTCATTGGTGTAACTCCTTTTTTTAAAAGTAACTTTCACTACATTTGAGTAGCTTATTGATATAATAACACACATAATGAAAATATCAATAGATATAAATTACTAGTACAAGTACATCTTTACTCAAGGAATGTCTGCAAAATTCTAAAAATCATAATTTTTAGAATTTGCCTACGAAGTTCATATCACCAAAAACCTCGTAATAACAAATCTTTTTGACGAAATACACTTCTTAACCAAGTTTAAAAAAATCTACAAATTTTTATCATTATTTCTGTTGTTTTTTTAAAAAAACATAACTCATAAAAACACTACAAATAAATGCTTCTAAAAATACATTTAGATTTATTTTCTTAATTTTGCTAATAGTTAGTTTTTCCTCGGTATACTTGATGAAAGTTGATTGACATTATATTTACCCCAAGAGGCACTAATATAAAATATAAATAATAAAAGCACAGAGGTGTGCTTTTATTATTTATATAATTTTTGAAATTATAACTATTTTTTTACATCAACACTAATTATATCATCTGAACACTCTACTTGAATTTCTGTATCTTTATTTATTCCAGAACTTATAATTTGCATTGCAACTGGGTTAAGAATCTCTTTTTGAATAACTCTTTTAAGCGGTCTTGCTCCGTAGAGCGGATCATACCCTTTATCTACTAAGCATTTTTTAGCCTCTTTGCTAACACTTAGAGTTATTTTTTTATCTTTTAATCTCTTTATTACTTTTTCTAGTTGAATATCGACTATAGTTACTAGCATTTCTTTTGATACTGGATGAAAAATTATAACATCATCAATTCTGTTTAGAAATTCTGGCTTAAATGTAGATTGCACATCATTCATCACAAGACCCCTTAGTTCATCTTGCTTGATGATTTTTTCTTTTGAATTATCTAATAATTTAGCGATATGTGTCGAACCAACATTACTAGTCATGATTATAACAGTGTTTGTAAAATTCACTATTCTACCCTTTGAATCAGTAAGTCTACCATCATCTAGTATTTGTAAGAAAATATTAAACACATCTGGATGAGCTTTCTCTATCTCATCAAATAATATGATACTATATGGTTTTCTTCGAACTATTTCTGTTAATTGTCCTCCTTCATCATGACCTACATATCCTGGAGGTGAACCTATCATCTTTGCAGTAGCGTGTGACTCCATGTATTCACTCATATCTAATCTTGTAAGTGCTTTTTCACTATCAAATAAATTATCTGCAAGAGTTTTTGCGAGTTCAGTTTTACCTACTCCAGTAGGTCCTAGAAACAAAAAAGATGCAATTGGTCGCTCCGCTTCTGCTATTCCAGATCTAGATCTCCTAATAGCATTTGATACAACGCTTACCGCTTCAGCTTGACCTACGACCCTCTTTTTTAGATCCTCTTCTAAGTGTGTGAGTTTCTCCATTTCACTTGCAAGCATTTTAGACACTGGAATTCCTGTCCATTTTGCTACAACTTTAGCAATTTCTTCTTCATCTACTACTTCTTTAAGAATCGGGTTGTCTTTTTGGAGATCAAATAATTTTTCTTGTGCTTCTTTCATTTTTATTTCTTCTTCTGGAATTTTACCATATCTTATTTCTGCTACTTTTTCCAACTCAACCTCTCTTTCTAATTGCTCCGCTTCTGACTTAAGTTTATCTATTTGTTTTTTGTGAGCTCTTACAGCCATTATAGCCTTCTTCTCTGCTTTCCATTGTATTACTAGAACATCTATGTCCTCTTGTAAGTTTGCAAGTTTCTTTTCAATTTTTTCTACTTTTTCTTTTGCGTCGTTACCTTTCTCTTTTGAGAAAGCTGCCTTTTCAATTTTGAGTGTCCTCTTTTTTCTTTCAAGTACATCAATCTCGGTCGGCATAGAATCTATTTCCATACGTATTTGACTTGCTGCCTCATCCAATAAATCAATTGCTTTATCTGGTAAGAATCTGTCTGTTATGTATCTTTGAGATAGGTTAATAGCAGACACTACAGCTCCATCAGTTATCTGAACTCCATGATGAATAGCATACTTATCCTTTATTCCTCTGAGTATTGCTATAGCATCTTCAATGCTTGGCTCGGTAACCATGACTGGCTGAAACCTTCTTTCAAGTGCTGTGTCTTTTTCTATGTATTTTTGATATTCTTTGAGTGTTGTTGCTCCGATCATCTTTATCTCTCCTCTAGCGAGAGCAGGTTTCAATAAATTTGCTGCATCCATTGCTCCATCTCCTCCAGTTCCAGCACCTATCAACATATGAAGTTCATCTATAAATAGAATATATTTTCCAACTCCGTCATCAAGGGCTTTGAGAACTGCTTTTAATCTATCTTCAAACTCACCACGAAACTTTGCACCAGCAATTAATGCACCCATATCAAGCGACAGTAACTCCTTGTCTTTAAGTGTTTCAGGTACGTCTCCAGCTATGATTCTCTGTGCTAATCCTTCGGCTATTGCAGTTTTACCTGTTCCAGGTTCACCAACTAAAACCGGATTATTTTTACTTCTTCTAGAAAGAACTTGCATTACTCTTCTTACTTCTTCATCTCTTCCAATTATAGGATCAATTTTGTCTTCTTTTGCTCTTTTAGTTATATTGTCTGTGTACTTAACAAGTGTTTCGTTATCATTATTTTCATCATCTTTTGATTTAATATTTTTCCCGCCTCGCATTTTTGTTATTTCATTTTTTACACTATCACTTGAAATATTATGATCTATTAATATATGTTTTATTGAAGTATCTGCATTCAAAAGTCCTAGTAGTAAATGCTCTGTTGATACAAATTTATCACCCATTAATTTCATTTCTTTTTCCGCTGACTCCAAAACTTGGGCAAGGTCGCGTGAAAGTACTAGTTGACTAGAGTCAGTCGCAGTATTGGACGAAAGTTTACTTATTTCATCTTCATAGGCATGTATAAGAGTAGATATACTAGTACCAAATTTTTCTACTATAAGTTTAATGCTAGAATCCTCTGCTTTAGTAAGAGCCAATCCTAAATGAACAGCAGAAATTTGTCTATGTCCTCTAGCAAGAGCAAGTTCTTGAGCACTTGAAATTATGGCTTGAGCTTTATTTGTAAATTTATCAATATTCATATTTTTATAATAACTTATTTACATTTATAGTATATCAAAGATGTATACCTATATCAATTTAAAATATTATTTAAATCATTTTTTACATAATTAAAAACAGATGAGTAGGTTATGTTTAGTTTAATTTAATTTTTACTATTCTCTTTACTTTGCAAATAATTTAGTTTTGTAGTCTCTTCTTAATGATAATTATTTGAATTTAGATATAAACTCTATTCAAATATAATAAAAAAGGTGGATAGTAGAAGAAAAGGATATCTGTCAACTAACAAACTGTTATTCGTTGTGAGTAGGTCATTGGAGAAGTAAATATGGTAATATGATTATATCATAACATAAATCAAGCGTGTCAAATTTTTTGCTATTGTTTGATTGTTGCTATATAATTTGGATAGTTAGTAAAGAACAAAAAAGTAGAGATATGAAAATTACTAAAAGTATGATTGCGTGTATTGGAAAGAATAGAGAACTTGGAAAAAATGGAGAATTGATTTGGCATATTCCCAAAGATTTGGCTTATTTCAAAAAAATGACAAAAGGTTGTCCTGTCATAATGGGTAGAAATACATATTTTTCTATCCCAAAAAAGTTTAGACCATTGAAAGGGCGTGTGAATATTGTTCTTGTAAAAGATTCTGAGATAATAATAGCAAAAAATGCACAAGAAGGTCCGTTTGTGGCAAATGATCTATCTAGTGCATTTAAACATGCTAAATATAGTGCTAACGAAAACGGAAGTAATGAAATATTTGTAATTGGAGGAGCATCGGTTTATGAACAAACTATAAGCGATATTGATAGATTGTATCTTACTCAAGTCGATAAGGAAGATTTTGACGCTGACGTGTTTTTTCCAAAATATGACAAATATTTCAAAAAAGAAATATTAAGAACAAAGAATGAAGATGATAATTATAAATTTGATTTTATAATCTTGGAAAAGTAATAAAAATTTATGAATAAAAAAGTAGTAGTAGGAATATCTGGTAACATTGGAGCAGGAAAAGGGACGGTTACTAATTATTTAGTTCAGTCATATCATGCGCATAATCTCAGATATTCACATATTTTACAGGATATTTTAGGCAGGTTAGATTTATCATATAATCGAAAAAATTTAGCCCTTCTTGCTGAAAGTTTACGCAATACTTTTGGTGGAGATATTTTATCTCATGCACTCGTAGCTGAAATCAGCAGAGCTGAGGCACATATAGTTGTAATTGATGGAATTAGAAAGAAAGATGAATTAGATACACTTAGAAAAATCAATAAATTTTATTTTATATTTGTAGATGTGGATATGCAGATTAGGTATAATAGAATAAGAGAAAGAAATGAAAAAAGTGACGATAAGACAAAAACTTTTGAAGAATTTAAAAAAGATCATAATCATGCAGCAGATAAAGATGTGCCAATCTTAAAAGAATATGCTGATTTTGTTGTAGATAATAACGGAAATTATACTCAAATGTCAAAGCAGGTTAATAGTATTATGAAAGATATTTTAAATTAAATTTTGCTAAATATTTATATGAAAAGAGGAAAGTTAATTGTTATAGATGGAGCAGATGGAAGTGGAAAAGAAACTCAAACAAAAGAATTATTTAAAAGTATTAAAAATAATAATAAAAAGATTAAAACTTTTGATTTTCCAAGATATGATAATAATTTTTTTGGTAGTTTTTTGAAAAAATGCTTACATGGAGAACATGGAGATTTTGTAAATATCGATCCTCATATCGCTTCAGTATTATATGCCGCTGATAGATTTGAATCAAAGATTGAAATAAATAAATGGTTAGATGATGGATTTATTGTAATACTTGATAGATATGTAAGTGCAAATCAAATACATCAAGGTGGAAAAATCAAGAATTTAAAAAAAAGAGAGGATTTTTTTAAATGGCAAGAAAAAATGGAATATCATATTTTTGAATTACCTAAAGCTGATATAGTAATATATTTAGATGTACCAATTGATATTTCTAAAAAGTTACTCATGACTTCAAATAAAAAAATTGACGATGTTGAAAAAGATTTAAATTATCAAAAAAATTCTAGAGAAAGTGCTATTTATTTGGCAAAAAAAAATGATAATTGGGAAACTTTGAATTGCGTATTAGACGGAAAGTTAAAAACTATAAAAGAAATTCATAAAGAAATTTTTGAAATTTGCGTAAAAAATAATATCATATAAAAAGGTGATATAATATAAAGGATCATGAATTTGAATAATTTGCAGTATAAAGATTTTTGGAGATTTTATAGAGCTAGGTATGATAGCATAGGGTAGGGAATTTTTTGTTAATTAGCTAGAGGAAGTCACAATTCTAAGAATGGGTATTCTTAGAAAAAAATGATTTACAAGAAAAATCATTTAAAAATCTATAGTTTACTATAATAAAAAGCATTTTCTTTTATAAAAAATATATAGAAAAATGAAATTGATAGAAAAGAATGGAGAGAATAAGGTAAAAATTAATATGTTTTAGATAAAACTATAAGAAGTGAGAAAATATCAGGTATCAGTAGAAGTATAAAAAAATAAACATTAGAAGTTTATTATGTGTGTGCTACATGATATTTACAATATAAGTAAAGATTTGTCACGTATCTTATTTAGTAGGTTATTTGGTATGTGGATAAAAAGTGATAAATAGTAGGAAAAAGATTATCTAAAGAAAATTAATTTCTTTTGAAATAAGTTCTTAGGTTTTGGATTTATTTTTGAAGTTTAGAGTCTCTATTTCAACTTTTGTCAAAATTTTGCTACATTCATCTTTTCTGTTATTATAAATGTATAATAAATATTTTGAAGTAAATATGCTTAAAAAAGATATATTGAGTGATTTAAAAATTGCTATGAAAGCTAAAGATGTAAAAACTAGGGATACTTTAAGGACTTTAGATAGTATGATAAAAAATGAAGAGATTAAAGTAAATAAAAGAGAAGAGGGGATAAATGATTCAGAAATAGTAGCAATAATAAAAAGAGCTATAAAACAAAGAAAAGATAGCATAAAGCAGTTTGTAGATGGAGGGCGTTTAGAGCTTGCTGAAATTGAGAAAGAAGAAATTGCAGTATTGGAAAAGTATATGCCAACTCAAATGAGTGAAGAAGATATTGAGAAAGTGATAAAAAAAGTTTTAACTGATAATGAATTCAGTCAGAAATCAGATATTGGTAAAGCTATGGGCGTAATTATGAAAAAAGTTGGAGATAATGCAGACGGTACTATTGTGAGAAAAATTTTGAGTAAATTATTAGTTTAGTATGATTGAGGTAAACTTGGATTATATTGATTATGTGAATATTCCAATTACAAAAAAATCTTTGATTGAGCTATCAATTGAAACATTGAAAAAATCTAAGCACAGTAAGGATTTAGATGGGAAAAAAGTTTATTTGGATATAGCGATTGTTTCAGAAGCTGAAATGAAGAGGGTTAACAATACTTACAGAGGAAATAATTCTTCTACGGATGTTATATCTATAGGCGAATACAGTGATGAAAAAAATATTATAAATGAAAAAAGTAATGAAATAGTACTTGGGGAAATTTTGTTATGTTGGTCAGATATCAAAAAAAATGCTACAATACAACATACAGATATGATTTATGAATTTGCATACGTATACACACATGGCATTCTGCATCTTTTGGGTTATCAACATAGTGAGGAAATGTTTTCTGTGCAAGAGGAGGTGAGTATTGAATTTTATGAAAAAATAATTCAAAAAAATGAAATATCCTAGTACTATAAAAAGCATCAAAGCAGCAATTAGAGGTATATCATTTACTTTTACGCATGAGAAAAATTTTCGAATAGAGGTTATGTCTGCGCTTCTTGTGCTTATATTTCTATTTATTACAGAGGCAGAGGTGTGGCGATGGTTGGTGAGTATGATGATGATTGTTATCATTATGATAGCAGAATTTGCAAATACTGCACTAGAGAGAATTGTGGACATACTTAAACCACAAAAACATCCATATGCAAAAGTTGTAAAAGATATAGCAGCTGGTATGGTTTTGATTGCAGTTATCGGAGTGGGAATGTCTGGTGTTATTGTTTTAGGGCCACTCATGTACAGATTTTTTTAGATTATGAAACAAAAAAAGAAAGAAATGTAAAATATGAATCAACGAAGTATAACTAGTATTGATATTGGATCGTCCACGGTTAGATGTGTTATTGCTGAACGTGGAGAAAATGAAGCTATAAGAATTTTAGGAGTGGGCAAGATTCCTTCTGAGGGTCTTCGTCGTGGAGCTGTTATTGATATAGCTACAGTCTCACAAACTATTTCTAGAGCAGTAGACGCTGCAGAACTTATGAGTGGAATTCAGGTTAAAAGTGCAGTTGTTAGTATTGGAGGTAGCGGTATATCAATCCAAGAAACAAAGGGGGTTATTGCAGTAGGTAGAGCAAATAGTGAAGTTGGAGAAGATGATGTTACTAGAGTTATTGCAGCGGCACAGTCTGTTGCAATTCCAACCAATAAGGAAATCATTCATGTTATGCCAAGAACATATAGATTAGATGATCAACAAAATATAGTAGATCCAGTAGGACTTAAGGGTGTAAGACTTGAAGTTAGTGCACATATAGTGGAGGCTCCAGTATCTCATGTTAAAAATATAACAGCAGCAATGGAAAGAGCTAATGTCGCTATAGAGGAATTTGTTATAGAGCCTCTTGCAGCATCGGAGGCTGTATTGTCTAGGAAGCAAAAGGAGCTAGGTGTGGCTTTAGTTACTCTTGGTGCAAGTACTACATCTATTGCAATTTTTGAGGATGGCGAATTATTACATACTGCTATAATTCCAGTAGGAGCAGATTATATAACGCAGGATTTGGCAATCGGTATGAGAACTTCTATGGAAGTTGCAGAAAGGGTTAAAATTTCTTTTGGAAGTGCTCAGTATAATACTATAAAAAGAACTGATGAAATTGATCTTTCTGTATTTGACCCTCACGATGACGGAACTGTTTTACATGATCATGTGATAGAAATAGTTGTAGCACGCCTAGAGGAAATATTTACGTTAATAAGAGAAGAATTTTCAAGTGTGGGAAAAGATCAGCTACTTCCTGCAGGAGTTGTTTTTACTGGAGGAGGTTCAAATTTGGTTCATATAGTAGATTATGCAAAAGATTTTTTGAGACTTCCTGTCCATATTGGGAAAACTGATGGCTTAGTAGGTATTATGGATCACGTAGACGATCCATCGTTTGCAACTTCAATCGGTCTGATACTTTGGTATACAAATTATGAGGATAAATATAATATAGAAAATAAATTTGGTTCTGTTATGGATAATGTTGGAGGTAAAATGTCAAATATATTTTCAGGTATAAAAAGTGCTTTTGATAGGTTTTTGCCGTAATTTTTATAAGTTTGAATATGAGTATTGACTAAAGCAAAATGACATGATAATCTAGGTAGTGTTAGGGGGATGTATATATAAAAACAAAAAAATTAAAAATTCTAATTTATTTTGTAAAATCTAAATTCATATGGGTGAAATAAAAACAGATGTAGAAACATTTGCTCGGATAAAAGTAGTTGGTGTTGGAGGTGGTGGCGGGAATGCAATTTCTCACATGATTAATGCTAATTTGAAGGGTGTTGAATTTGTTGCAGTAAATACTGATGCACAGGCATTACATCATTCAAAGGCAATTGATAAAGTTCATATTGGAAAAAGCTTAACGAAGGGGCTAGGAGCTGGAATGAATCCAGAAATAGGACGTCAAGCAGCTGAAGAAAGTCGTGAGGAATTACTGGCGGCCTTAAAGGGTGCTGATATGGTATTTATAACAGCAGGAATGGGTGGAGGAACAGGCACAGGAGCAGCTCCAGTAGTTGCTGAAGTCGCTCAAGAAATAGGAGCTCTTGCGACAGGTGTCGTGACTAGACCATTTTCTTTTGAGGGTTCTCAGAGAAGGATGATTGCAGAGCAGGGATTACAGGCATTAAAGGAACGAGTTGACTCTATAATTACTATTCCAAATGATAGACTTCTATCTATAATTGACAAAAAAACAAGTTTAGTAGATTCATTTAAAATCGTTGATGATGTATTAAGACAGGGAGTTCAGGGGATATCGGATTTAATAACAAAGCCAGGTATAGTAAATGTAGACTTTGCTGATGTTAGAGCTGTAATGGCAAATAGCGGAAGTGCACTTATGGGAATAGGAATCGCTTCAGGAGATGATAGAGCAGTAAAGGCTGCAAAGGCT
This sequence comes from Candidatus Moraniibacteriota bacterium, assembly GCA_947311515.1. GTDB lineage: Bacteria > Patescibacteriota > Minisyncoccia > Moranbacterales > JALWEZ01. The sequence goes on from CAMZLB010000024.1 coordinate 19,226, forward strand.
GCAGTTAACAGTCCGTTGCTTGAGTTATCAGTAGATGGAGCAAAAGGGGTATTATTCAATGTAAGTGGAGATAATATTACGATGCTTGAAATAAGTGAGGCGGCAAATATCATAACAGAATCAATTGATCCAGAAGCACGTGTTATATTTGGTGCAGTGTCTGATCCCGATACTATAAAAGAGGGCGAAATTCAGATAACAGTGGTTGCTACAGGTTTTGATATGGAAATAGATAAATTTACGCCAAAAAATATTTTTTCAGATTTTAAAAAAAAAGAAAAATCGAAAGAGATGATAGACAAAAAGGATTTAGAAGTAGAAAAAAAAGAAGAAATAAAAAATGTTGAAACTAGAACAGAGCCAGAAAAGTTGAATATGTTTAGAGTAGATGCGAATGAGAGGGAAAAAGAGATTGAAAAAGTGAAGAATGATGATGTTATAGAGGAATTAGAAGAAATAAGTGAAGCTAGTTTTGCGCGCACGAGTACACCAATTAGACCAAGTGGAACTTTTGCAAAAAAGCCATTGAATAATAATATGATACTTAATGAAAAAATTAAACCAAGGGAACATACTAGAACAGACACATTTATGAACGATGAAGATGATAATTTTGAAATTCCAGCTTTCATAAGAAAAAAAATGCGTAGAAAATAGTTGTAAAGACTTACTGCATTGTAAAAATAAAATGTTTATTATTCAAATATCATCATAATAAGTATGTTTTTATGCAAAAAGAATTTTGTAACCATTACATGGAATACATTTTTAATTTTAATAGGGGGGATTTTTGTTTTTTTGATAGTTTTAGTAAAATCAGAAACAGTAAGTGAGTTTGTATCTGATCCAATATTGTTGGTATATACAATGTTTGTCACAACATTTCAATTGTCAAGGATTCTTGGGGCAATGCTATATAATAGATCACATAATAAGATAGTTACAAAAAATAAGAAAGAAAATTCTTTGTATGAGCCTAAAGTATCATTTGTGATTCCGTGTAAAGATGAAGAAAATGGTATCGAAAAAACTGTGCGAAAAAGTTTTGAAGTTGATTATCCAGAAAATAAAAAAGAAGTAATTGTTATTAATGATGGTAGTACGGACAATACTATAAGTATATTAAGAAAACTTGAAAAAGAGTTTGATAAATTAATAATTATTGACTGGAAAAAAAACAAAGGAAAGAGACATGGTATGGCTGCTGGTTTTAAAATAGCAAAGGGAGATATAATAATACAAGTTGATAGTGATAGTTATATTGAGCCAAAAGATTTTAGAAAATTTATAAAACCATTTTCTAACAATAAAATAGGTGCTGTATGTGCACATGCTGATCCAGAAAATGCTGAAAAAAATCTACTTACAAAGATGCAAGCTGCTTATTATTTTATGTCTTTTAGAATATTAAAGGCAGCTGAATCAACCTTTGGAACTGTTTTTTGTTGTAGTGTTGTTCTTCTGCGTATAGAAAAAAAGCAGTAGAACCAATAATGAATGAATGGCTTCATGAAGAGTTTTTAGGATTGCCTGTAACGTGGGGTGATGATAGATCATTAACAAATCAAGTTTTAAAGAGAAATTATGCTACTATTTATAGTTATGATGTACAAGCGTATACGAATTGTCCTGAAAAATTTAAAATTTTTTTGAAACAGCAAGTTAGATGGAAGAAAGGATGGTTTGTAAATTCTATATTTGCAAGTAAGTTTATATTCAAAAAACATCCTTTTATTGCAATTACTTATTTTTTCCCATTGATTTTTATAACAATAATTACTCCATTTATGGCAGTAAGAGCATTTATTTATAATCCAATAGTAAAGGGAATCTCTCCAATTTATTATGTGCTAGGCATGCTTTTAGTTGCAGGTATTATTTCTGTTTATTATAGATTCGTAGCAAAAGATAATAAATATTGGAAGTATATTTTTGTATGGGCTATCATTAATATGATGTTTCTTTCTGTTATTTTATTCTACGCTTTATTTACGATACAGAATAGAAAATGGGGAACTAGGTAATTAAAATATATAAAAAATTATGCCACACACATATATCAAAAAAATTAAGATTCACTATTCAATATATATTATTATTTTAATTTTATCAATTAGTACAGGAAGTCTGTTTCTTAGAAAATATCAAAGTTATTTTTCTAAAGATAGTATAATTAAATATTATAATCATGTTAAATATAAGAAAGAGTTATTTGCAGTACTTTATTCTACGGTTGACTATGATACTAACGCAAAATCAATTCCAATACTGCTCTATCATGGTGTTATAAATGAATCTGATAAATCAAATATATCAGTTGAAAATTTTAAAAACCATATGTTTGCTTTAAAAAAAGCTGGGTATCATACTATAACCTTGCAGGAATATTATGATTTTATTTTTTTAGGAAAAGAGATTCCGGAAAAATCTTTTTTATTGACTTTTGATGATGGTAGAAAAGATAGTTATTATCCTGTGGATCCGATTTTAGAAAATTGTAACTATAATGCTGTAATGTTTGTTATTGGAGAAAATTTAGCATTAAATAGTAATTATTATTTATCAAAAATTGAGTTAAAAAGAATGATAAATTCTGGAAGATGGGAGGTGCAATCTCATACTAAAGAAGGTCAAGAAATCATAGAGATTAGCAAAGATAAAAAGAAAGGGCATTTTTTTTTCAAATAAAAAATGGATAAAAGATGAACAAAGGATTGAGACAGAGAGTGAATTTGTAAAACGTATTGAAAATGATTTGTTTAAAGCAAAAGAAATTTTAGAAAATGAATTAAAAGTTAAAATTTATAGTCTTGCTTATCCATATGGTGATTACGGACAAAGATCATTAAATTTCCCTAAAGCAAAGAATATTCTCCCTAAGATTGCTAAAAAGTATTATCCTGTGGCTTTTTATCAAATAAATCCTCATAGAAATTTTATTGAAAATTTTACAGGTCAGGACATACACTTCTCAAAGAGGGTAAGTGTTAAACCAGAATGGAGACCTTCTGAGTTGGTAGAATTGATTGATTCTAGTCAAGTAAAACAATTGCCATTTGCAGATAATTTTATTAAAAATAAAGGTTGGAAAAAAACTTACGGTAATTTAGAATTTAAGAACGGTGAATTGAATTTAGATACTAATAACATGAAAAATACAGGAAACTCTGTATTTTTAGATGGAACAATGTTATGGAAAGATTATATATTCAGAGCTTATTTAAGATGGGAAAGAGGTAGTAATATATCACTTATTTCTAAATATAGGGATGATTTAAATTATTTGGCTTGTAACTTTACTGATGATGGAATTATTCTTGAAGAATTAAATGAAGGAGAAAAAACTATTTTAGAAGAGATTAAATATGAATTAAGTATAGATAAATCAGATTTTAAAGCAGGAATTAAAATTGATGATGAAAATATAGAATGTTTATTAAATGAAGAAGTAATCTTATCTAATAAATATGAATCAAGTTCTTTAACGGGAGGAATTGGAATAAAAACATGGGATAAAACTTTAGGTAACAGTAAGCTTATTGTTAAAAAAGTTTTAGTCTACAAAAAGTAGTGCTAAAGAATAGATAAACGTAAAAAAGTAAATAATATTTGTGTATTTTAAATGTGAGAATGTTATAAATTTATTTTATATTGTATGTTCGTCTACTTTGAATTTTTTGGGATACATATTAAATGCTTTTAAAAAAGGTCAGGTTAGCCATAGTCAGTTCCATAGCTTATTTTTTTATTATAATAATTGCCATGGTTTAATTATCACTAATTTTTTTTAAAAAAATAAAATATTTATTACAAGAAGTATTGGGGAAGATGTTATATATGATATTTTTGTGGAATTTGACTTCCTTTTTTGGAATTATTTTTCAAATAAAAAAGATAAATTAGATGAATGTGTTAGCATTGCTCCGATTTCTTATGGTATTTTGGATGTTTTTTAAATAAATTATTATAGGTTTTGATGTTATTGCATTTACTTTGCTTGCTACAATAATTCAAATTTTATAAGCTTTGTATCAGCGTTAAGTAGTTTAATGTCTATACCTTTGTTAGCATTTACAAGATTTTTTTGAAAGAGAGAGTGAATATAATTTAAATAAAGCACTTTACTATGAGTTAAATATTTGAATTAGAAAATTGATGGTAAAATAAGTTTTATCTAACTAATAAAAAATAATTTATATGAAAAAAGTTGTAATAGATTATTGTTAGCAACAAACATAGTGCAGAGCTAAAACAAATGCTAAAAAGTTATTTAAAAAAAACAAAAAATATAAACACTACAAAAGAATTGAGAAATAATAAAGGAGCTCGTGCTGATATAAATAGTATTTCTAATGGTAAATTTTAATTTAAGGAACTTCTGCAAAACTCTAAAAATTATTTCTTTTGTTTTTTTTAAACACAACTTACAAAAACCCCATAAACAAAGGCTTTAGGAAATACATTTTAGATTTATTTTTTTACTGATAAATTAGTTTTGTAGTCTCTCCTTAAAGAAATAAATATGGGAATTAAAAAAAGCATGAGGTAACATGCTTTTTAAATTTGTTTTTTTATTCTAATATACCATCTAAATTTACATCGTAAAGCATTTGCTCTGATATGAGTCTATACGAGATAATTTCTTTTTCGTTAAACCATATTGGAATTTCTCTTTCAGCATCATTCACATCTTCTGAGCAATGTATTAAATTTCTAACAGCTCTTTCATCAATTCCTGCTATTGTGTAAGAGTCAAGAGCATAATCACCTCTTATAGTACCTATGTCAGACGTTGTTGGTTCAGTAGAACCTACTAATTTAGTTACTAAAGATGTTGCATTATTACCTTCTATAACCATTATCATAACAGGGCTTGCGGTCATATATTTAACAAGCATTTCTATAATTTCCTTACCATAATCAATAGCTTCTTTTGTTATTTCTAAGCCAGCTTTCTTTTTATCATTTATTATTCGTTCACCTTTTTCTTTAAACCATACATCATCTTTTTTATAATGTTCCCAACATTGTTCTTCGGTAGCCATTATTAATTTTGATGCAGTTATTTTTAGACCTACTCTTTCGAAACGTTGTGTTATTTCACCAATTAAACTACGTTGAATTCCATCTGGTTTTATTATTACAAAAGTTCTTTCTTTTTTTGGATGATTATTCATATTATTTTTTAAAATTTAAACTTATTATGAAGAAATTATAGCATATCACATAAAGATGACAAGAGATAGATATTTTTAGGGATTCTATAATTTATATAATCCCTATACTAGCTTTATATGAATCTGTCAATAAACACGTGCATACTAATAAAAAATATTGTTAATAACACTGAAAGCGTTATCAATATTATTTGAAATATTTTATTCACTACTACATCTACTTTTTATTAAATTGATAATATTTTTATCTTTTTTATTGTATCATGTTAGTAGAATATTAGAAAGATACTGACAAAATTCAACCTTTTATTGCAACACACCTATAAATATAGAGAGAGCGCGTGCCCGCCCACAGAAAGATCTAACGATATTTTTTTTAATTTAATTTCAGTCCATTCTTTTTTCTTTTTTTTATGATTCGCATATCCCACGAACATGCGCCGTCGTCATTTATGGACGACATGATCTGAGACAGGGATGTGAAGGAACTGGCCTATCTGCTTCTGACGTATGTTGCGGGATTTGATTTGGGGTCTCATGCACCCTACTGTATCCTACTGGACCACCGACCACCCCTTCAGAACTAATGACCATTTTTTTAAAACTGAACACCTAGTAACAAATGACTGTAGTTGAGTTTCGTTGCAAAAATTCATTTATTTGTTTTAATTGATAATTTCATCCACTGCTTGGCCACGCGAGGCTGGTCACACCACCCGCTTTAACAGTCTAGTACTAATAATAGTGGTTGTAGTAGTAGTCACCAACTTCTACAATTTCACTACAATCATAAAC
>CAMZLB010000025.1 GCA_947311515.1 Candidatus Moraniibacteriota bacterium
AACTTTTGTGTCCACTTATACTATATAATACAATATTATTCTTGTCAATTGCCAGTATTTATATTATATTAGTATAATAGATAGAGACTAATTTCACACATAATGAACTGTCTGGAATTATCTAACTTATCCCTCAAGAAGGATCTAAAAACTTCAAAATCATTTTTATTTTTTTATAAAATACAATTTACAAAAACCCTAAAAATATATTTCAAATTTATTTTCTTAATTTTTACTAATAATTTAGTTTTTCAGACCGCTCTAAAGAGATAAGCTTATCACATTTAAACTTAATTATGTCTAAAAATCTCTTAGAACAAAAAATACTACTAGTAACCAGACCCCTATGTGAACCATGGGATGAGGCAAGTAAAAACTTTGCCTTTGATCTCGCAAAAAACGTAACTACAAAAAATATATCCATACTAACACATGGAATAATCAAAAACACTCCTGAGCACATAACGCAAGAAAATATATATACAAAATCACAGTTCAATCTTTTTCAAAAGATATTACTACTATTCTTTTTATGCAGAAAAGCAAAAAATTATGAAATAATTCATTTATTATTTACTCCTACCAAATTAAATAGCTGGGTAATCAAAAAACTATTACCTGCAAATGTAAAAATAATCCAAACAATCGCAACTGTACGAGATGATATTTACCCAAAAAAAGATCTTAGAAAAATCTACTTTGCAAATACTTTAGTAACGTATTCTAAATTTGCAGAAAAAAAGGTAAATGAAATTTTCAAAAATAACTCTACAAAAAATATTTCTCAAATTTATCCTGGTATAAATCTAACTAAATTCACTCCAAGTAAAAAGGATACCGAACTTTTAAAAAAGTGGTCCATTAATGAAAAAGATATTATCGTAACATATGCTGGTGAATTTGTAAGACTTGGTGCAACTGATTTAATAATTGATGCCTTCATTAAAATTTGGGCAAATCCAGCAAATCATCATATCAAATATCTATGTGCATGTAGGATAAAGAATGATGCAGATATGGCTAAAAAAAATGATGTAATAATAAGATTTACTAAAGCAGGACATTTGGATAAAGTTATATTTAGCGATACTTTCTCCGATATGAATGCTTTGTACAATGTATCTAATATAATGATTTTTCCAGTTACAAAGATGCAAGGGAAATTTGATGTGCCTCTTGCTATGATAGAACCCTACGCTTGCAAAAAACCTGTTATTTCGTCAGACCTTCCAATATTTGAAGAGTTTTCATCAAAGGAAATCAATGTTATAATTAAAAGCGGCAACGAAAAAGAACTTGTGAAATCTATACTATCACTATCAGATAACACCTCTAAATGTACCGAGCTAGGCGAAGAATCTTATATATTTGCACATAAAACCTTCAATATATCTAAAATATCAAAACAATATACTAAACTATATGACAAACTCCAATAAAAACATTGTTAAGTTAAATGAGCATCACAATTCATTCAAAACTGATAAAATGAAAGTTCCTGCTACTTTTCTTATGTCAGAAAATTTATTTCCAAAAAAAGATACTTTTCAACAAATAGAGAATATTGCTTGTAATGATTGCTTATTTCACTCAATAGCAGCTCTACCTGATGTCATGTCAAAACCTGGTAGAAAAAATGCCTCTGGTACTACCATAGTTAGTAAAAATCATTTATTACCTCAAGTAAATGATTCTGACCCTAATTGTGGTATGAGAGTTGTTAAAACTAATTTAACAGAAGATAATATCTCAGAACAAGATTTGGATAAATTATTCAAAAAACTAGTCTATAAAGTGCCTACGAAAGCATTAGTTGGTACAAAAGTTCCCTATCATGTAATCGTTGACTTATGTAGAGGTGGCACACAAGCACTTATAGACCATTTAGACATAAAAACAAAGAATGAATTAGAAAATTCTCAAGGCAAGGGTAACTATTTTGGAAAAATAATATCAAAACAAGATTTATTTGATGCTGTTCCTCAATTATATTTACATTTTGCTCAATTTAGACTTGGGCTCATAGGTGCGGCTGGCAATCATTTCATGGATCTCATGAAAGTTACAGAAATAGTTGAACCTGAAATTTCCAAAAAATTTGGCATAAAAAAAGGTCAGTATCTATTTATGGTTCACACCGGATCTGGAATACTTGGTCAATACACAATGTATACCTATACTGCAAAAAAACGAGAGCATTTATCTCAATCCATAATGGTCAATCTTGGACAAGCAACATTTAAAACAACAAAAAAAGATGTTTATAAAACAATTAAAAAAGCAATAGAAAAACACATGAACGGTGATGACTCTTTACTTAAATATGATGCAAATGGTGATGATGGAAAACTTTATATGACAGCTAGAAATGCGGCTAGCAATTTTGGCACAGCAAACAGAGCTACAATAATCCATAATATTTCAGAAACTATCAAAGAAGTGTTGGGACGTGATCCTGAAATGGATTTATTGTATGACTTGCCTCATATATCCATTGAAAAAGAAAATCATTTTGATGAAGATGTATGGGTTCATAGAAATAATACTTCCAGAGCCTATGGACCTGCTAAAATGCAAAATCATCCGATATTCAAAGACACAGGTGAGCCGGTATTTATTCCATCATCCATGAGCACTGAAGCTTACATCGGGGTTGGAACGGATACAAACACAGATAGCTTTTTTAGTGCCCCACATGGCACAGGAAAAGGTGTGAAAACTTCAGAAAAAAACGTCCCAAAAAACAGAGAAGAGTTGATGAAAAAAATGAAAAATAAAGGAGTGAAATTATATAATGCACAATCCTCAAAAACTATAGAGCAGGATTCTTCTCAATACAAAGATGTTTCTAGCGTTATAAAAGGAGTAGAAGACAATGGAATAGCAAAAATAATAGCTAAAATGAAACCTATTAGCGTTATAATGTATTAATAAACTATGAGTTTAAACATTATAACACTATCTGGAGTTGATGGTTCTGGCAAATCAACACAAATTGATTTATTAAAAAAGTACTTAGATGATAACGGAGCAAAAACTTATTATTTTCATGCGATATCATTTTCACTTGCAAATACCAATAAAAATTTTGTAACAGGTAAATCCCCAGCTGTAACAAAAGCTTCATGGAATAAAGTTCAACTTAGAAAGCTAGTATTTATTTTAGACTCAATTAGATTCAGGATTCTTATAAAAAAATTAGAGCGTGACAACTACACACATTTGGTTTCTGATAGATATTTCTTTGATACTATTATTAATATATTATTTTTATCTAATGAGAAAAAAATATATTCATTTGGCGTCAATCTACTTGTAAAAATTATTAAAAGCCCTAATTTTGCTTTTTATATAGATATCTCAGCGGAAGAAATTCAAAGTAGAGATAGAAATATAGAACAAGGGACTTCTTACATAAAGAAAAAAATTATCATTTTTAAACAGACCATTAAGGACTGGAATATACAATCAATAGATGGAGAGAGAAATCAGCTCATAATAGCTAAAGATTTACAGCAAAAAATTAAATTGCATTAAAAATTTTGTCAGATGAAAAAAACCTTAACATTATCTTTTATTTTTCTTATTTTTGCCGAATTCGTTTATAACATCTCATCTTATGTTATCAAATTTGGACTAGGTCATACACTAGGAGTCGCCGAATATGGAAGATATAGTATAGTATTATCCTTTACAACCATGCTCATAGTACTTGCAGGGCGTGGAATACCAACGGCTATGACTAAACGTATTAGCGAACAATTAAGAGACTGGGACAAAATACTAGGAATTAAAAAAACTTCAGCAAAATTGCAACTTGTCATAATATTTTCTATAACTATTATTTTCTTTTTTTCAGCTCCGCTTATAGCTAATGCATTTGGTGATAGTAGCCTCACCAACCTTTTTAGATTAAGTAGCCTACTCATACCTTCTTTTGCTCTTTCATCTTTTCATGTTGCCTATTTCAATGGACTAAAGGCCTTTGGAATGATGACTGCGTTAAAAAGCTCACGTGGAATTTTTCGTGGAATTTTTATAGTAACTGGTGCTTTTTTCTATGGACTTCATGGTGCTATAATTGGAGCCATACTCTCTCCACTTGCAGTTTATCTGGTAGCAATCACTCTTGAGAAATTTTATATTAAAAAACCTACTAATACAAAAATATCATACTATAATTCAAAAGATATTATGTCTTATGCTTATAAATTTATAGTATTTTTATTTTTTTATGAATTTTTTACAAGAATTGATATCTATCTAATTAAATCTTTACTACATGATGATAGATTAACTGGACTATATGATTCTGCCATAACTACGGCACTTATTCCGTTTTATGCTGTATTTGCTCTGACATTTGTTTTATTTCCTACCATGTCCAAACTTACATCCAATAATGAAATTCAAAAAATTAGAAAACTACTTCTAAGAATTTTTATATTTCTAATTTTATCGCTTAGCTCTGCATCCACTATACTTTTCTTTTTTCCAGACTTTATAATCACATTACTTTTTGGCTCAAATTTTTCAGAAGCGAGCACACTTATACCATTTATGATTGGTGGTACATTTTTTGGTACTATCTTTTATATTTTTGCTTCTGTTTTAAATGGTTCAGGATATACCAAAATAACTTCATCTATAGTAGCAATAGCTCTAACTATAAGTACAATTGCAAATACATTATTTTTACCAATATATGGCACAATAGCAACAGCATTGATATTTTCAATGACATCAACTCTTATGGGTATAAGCATACTATTCTTTGTATATCTCAAATTTTTTAAAAGCACATCTCATACAAATTTTCAAAAATATTAATTAGCTAATTTCAAATTTAACTGAAAAGTATTTTTTGAAAAAAAATTTTAAAAAACTAAATTTATTTGTTTTAACTTGAACTTATTACCATAGAGTGATAATATTAATATATACAATATTTAATTTATCTATTATGCACGAAAAGTACACAAAGCCCTATGATGCTTCACTTATAGAAAATTCTATTTACAAAAAATGGGAAGAATCTGGATATTTCAATCCTGATAAATTGCCTGGAAAAAGAGAGGAGAGCTTTTGTATAGTCATGCCACCTACGAATGCTAACGGAAAACTTCATGCAGGTCACGGTTCAGATTTTGTCATTAAAGATATTATAGGAAGGTATCAACGTATGATTGGTAAAAAGGTATTACTATTACCAAGCACTGATCATGGAGGATTTGAAACTCAAGGAGTATATGAAAAAAATCTGCAAAAAGAGGGTCGCTCCCGATTTGGAATGAGTAAAGCTCAATTATACGATGAGATATATACTTTTGTAGAAAAAAATATACACAATATAGAAAATGATGTAAAAAAACTTGGAACTTCTTGTGATTGGTCCAGAAATAAATTCACAATGCAAAAAGATATAATAGAAAAAGTCAAAGACACCTTTATTAAAATGTACAAAGATGGATTGATTTATAGAGGGAATCGTTCAATACATTGGAATCCTAAATTTAAAACATCCTTAGCTGACATAGAAACTAAATTTGAAGATAAAACAGAACCATTTTATTATTTTAAATATGGTCCTTTTGAAATAGCTACATCTCGTCCAGAAACTAAATTTGGAGATAAATACGTAGTTATGCATCCAGATGATAAAAGATATAGTAATTGGAAAGAAGGAGACACTTTTGAAGCAGAATGGTTAAATGGAAAAATAACTGGAACTGTTCTAAAAGATGAAGCTATTGATATGGAATTTGGAACAGGTGTTATGACTATAACTCCATGGCATGATGCTACTGATTTTGAAATTGCTCAAAGACATGGACTAGACTATGAGCAAATTATTGATTTAGATGGACGCTTAATGGATATTGCTGGAGAGTTTTCTGGTATGAAAGTGCATATTGCTCGTCCTAAAGTTGTAGAAAAATTAAAAGAAAAGGGCTTAGTTACAAAAATAGAACAAAAACATACACATGCAGTAAGAGTTTGTGAAAGAACTGGTGTCATATTGGAGCCTCAGTTAATGGAACAATGGTTTGTAAAAATGAAACCTCTTACAGAGCTTGCATTAAAAGCCTTAAAAGAGAAAAGATTTTCTTTTGTTTCAAAACAATTTGAAAAAACCTTCAGATATTGGATGGAAAATTCAATAGATTGGAATATCTCTAGACAAATAGCTTGGGGAATTACAATACCAGCATGGTTTAAAAATAAAGGAGAAGAAAATGAGGAAATTATAGTATCAAATACAAAGCCGGCTGGAGATGGGTGGAAACAGGACACTGACACTTTCGATACATGGTTCTCTTCTGGACAATGGCCTCTTTTAGCATTAGGATACCCAAATAATTCTGATTTCAAAAACTTTTTTCCAACTGATGTAATGGAAACAGGAAGAGATTTAGTTTTCAAATGGGTTCCTAAAATGATAATGTTTAGTTTATACCTGACTAAAGAAATTCCTTTTAAAGTTATTTATCTCCACGGTATGGTCCTAGATAGAAAAGGACAAAAAATGAGCAAATCCAAAGGTAACACGTTGTCTCCGCTTGAACTTTCTGACGAATTCGGTACTGACGCTATGCGAATGTCTTTTATAATAGGAAACACACCTGGAAAAGATATGCCCCTGACTACCAATAAAGTTAATGCTTATAAAAAGTTTGCAAACAAACTATGGAATATATCTAGATTCATTTACTCTAATACTGAAAATTTTGATTTTGATAATTTTGATACCTCTCTACTTGAAAAAGATCAACTAAATAAGATCGAAGAATTGGATGAATTCAAAAAAGATTTATCAAAGGATATAGATGAATATAGACTTTATCTCGCAGCAGAAAAAATATATCATTTTATTTGGCATGAGCTTGCAGATAAAATTATAGAAGATACTAAAGATTCTGTAATATCAGAAAATAAAGATATAAAAAATCAATATCTACTACTCAAATTTTTACATGAATCATTAAAAATGCTACATCCATTTATGCCATTCATAACAGAAGAGATTTGGAAAGACTTCCCTATCAAAGATAAAGACTTGTTGATAGTTGAGAAATGGTAACGACTTTTATACAATCATTATCTTTTGGAGGACTTGCAATTATAGGTGCTTTCATTGTTCAGGCTTTTGCAATAACCCTTATTTCAGTTTTCACAAGGGATCCTGGTATAAACTCTATTTTTGAACTAAATAATACATTTCTTGCTATAACAATAATTGCATTAATTGAAGAAGTATTTAGAATTGCACTTATAAAAAAATTAATAGACATAAGCAATAATTCAAATATATTGTTTAAAGGATTTTCTTTTGGTTTCGGATTTTCTATGATTGAATTATTTTTCATATCTCAAAGCGTTCAACTAAATCCCTCTATTCTTTCTCTTGTGTCTGTGTTTATGTTTCATGTTTTAATAAGTATGTTTACTTTTTATAAATTAAATAAACATAGATATACTATTCAAGTAATCATTTCCCTGTTAATTGCTGTATCAGCACACATAATTTACAATATACTAGTAAATACTTTAACTTGAAAATAAGATACTACTTTAAATCTATATTTTTTACGAATAAGCGTAATTTTAAAATCTATTTTTGTCTTTATTATTTAGTATTTTTATCTCTTATATATCAAAAATAGACATACCCATTATTTCTTATATGTTTTTTAAAAGAATTCAAAAAAGGTGTATGACTAAACCATATTACTTTTTGTATAGTTTTTTTCTTTCTTTGTATAATAATTCTTCTGTAAGAATTCTGGAATTTTTGACCATGTCTGCTATGAGTGCAAATATCACAAATTGTAAACCTATCAAAAATAATGCTATCGAAGTAAATAAATAATTTCTATTTGCCTCAAATTGCATTTCTGGTAAATATCTAATTAAAAAGAGTATCAAAGCTATTGAACTAAGTACCAAAAGACCGAGTCCAGGCCAACCAAAAAACTTCATGGGTCGGATATCTCTAAAAGCTTTTATAATTATTTTCATGGAATTATTTACATACTTCCAAATTGTTTTGACAACACGAGATTTTCTAGTGGTGTGATATGTAACATTTACAGGTACCCATATTATTCTTAAATTTTTACCTATAGCGTCTATTATAGTTTCTTGTGTATATGTAAATCCTATTGGCGTATTCAATCTCAATAAAGATTCTAAATTATGAGCTCTAAATCCACATGTTAAATCCGCAACAGGATAATCAAGTGAACTACCAACAATCCATGCAGCTAGTCTATTTAATTTATCTTTTGCAAAAGGTATATCTTTTGCTGAATTCTCAGAAAATCTATCTGCAGAAACTATATCAGCCTTACCTTTTAATATAGGATCTATAATTTTTTGAATATCTTTTGGATTAAATTGACCATCTGCATCAATATTCACCAAAATGTCCGCATTATTTTTAATAGCACTATCCCTCATAGTAGAGAACATCTTTCCTAATCCTAAATTTCTACCATGAGAAATTATTATATCAGCTCCTGCTTTTTTAGCAACTTCTACAGTATTATCAGTTGAACCATCATCAATCACTTGAATCAAAATTTTAGATATTCCTTCAAAAGATTTTGGGATTTTTTTTATTGTTTCTCTAATATTCCCTCCTTCATTTAATGCTGGTAAATTTACTATTAATTTCATAATTAAAACTATATAATTTTCTAATATTTGTATCAATATATTTATTATATAACAAAACAATAAATAAAAACATGTCAATATAACATGTTTTTATAAATATGTATTCGTTGACTATCTTCCGATACCTCCATAAATAACTTTATTATTTTCTATATCTTTTTTATCTAAAGAATTCTTACCATCTATTATAATTTTAATATTATTTTTTCTTAATAATTCCCCATTTACAGAAGAAAACTCTTTATGATTTGTTATAAGAATAATAACTTCAGATTTTTCCAAAATAGACTCTAAGCTTTCACAAGACGATTTTTTCTTTATGTGTGGATCAAAACTATGCACATTTGCTCCAAATTTTTTCAAAATCTTTTCTATATTATAATACGGTGATTCCCTATCATCATCTACATTAGCCTTATAGGCAATACCTAAGATACCAACATTTGTTCCGTTTAATGGCATTTTCAAATCATTTAACGAGTTCTGTAACTTATTCACTGTATAAGCTGGCATTGAATTGTTTATATTTCTAGAAGTTCTTAAAAATTTATGATCAAATCCAGCTTGCTTTGCTTTTTCTATCAGATAATAAGGATCCACTGGAATGCAATGTCCTCCAATTCCACATGATGGATAATGTGGCATGAAAGCAAATGGTTTTGTAGCTGCTCCATCTATAACATCTTTTACATCTATTCCTAAAACATCAAAAGACTTAGCTAACTCATTTACAAAAGCAATGTTTATATCTCTAAACGAATTCTCAACAACTTTACATGCCTCTGCTTCACGAATATGCTTCATAGAACGAATTTCTCCGTCAATTATTGACTCATAAAACTTAACTGCAATATTCAATCCTCTTTTTGTAAAAGCTCCGACAACTCTAGGAATATTTGTAACATTCCACATAGCATCTCCTGGATTAATTCGTTCTGGACAATGAGCAATAAAAACATCCTCACCTGTTTTAAATCCAGCCTCATCAAAAATAGGCTTTACAATATCCTCGGAAACACCTGGATTCACAGTAGATTCTAAAACTACCAAAGTACCTTTTTTCATATTTCTAGCAACCATTTCACATGCACCTTTCACTGGTCCTATATTTGGCTTATACATCGCATCGACTGGAGTAGGAACACAAATCAATACCACATCAGCCTTTTTAATCTCCTTTTCATGCAATGTTGCCCTTATTGGAAATTTTGGCAGATTTTCATAAAGATATTCATCTTCTATTGGAGAAATTCCTTTATTTATCAAATCAACTTTTTCCTCACTTCTTTCAATTCCTATAACTTCATATCCTTTTTCTTTTGCTCTAACAGCAAGAGGTAATCCTACATATCCAAGTCCTATAACCACAACGGTTTTTATTGTATCAGTCATTTTTGTGAAAGCTATTTTTATACAACAAGAACTAATCTTTTTATATAAAAATATACTTAATTATATAAATTATTTAACTTTTCTATTTAAATTTTTAAATATTTTTTACTATCTATACTTAGGGTACTGTATATTACTATATTTGTAAATATTTTATATATTAACACATTTTCTTACCTTTTAATATTTTGAAGATTTTTTTTGATCAAAATATCATCAAAATATTTAGGTAGCTCAGTTTCATATTCAAACTTTTTTCCATCTAATTCAAAAGATAATTTCTGAGAATGTAAATAAAAAGTATGTAGTGATTCTGGGTTTAAAGTTCTGAATAATTTTTGATTCAGTTCTTTAAATCCCTTTGTTTCATATTTTACATCTCCTATTATGGGAGTGCCTATATGTCTCATATGTACTCTTATCTGATGCATTCTTCCAGTTTTTGGCTTAGCTTCAACTATAGAAATGAATGGAGATATTATTTCCTTACCCATAGTAGAGCTTGTCTTTGTGATTGAAATACCTGACTCAAAAGAATCTATAGTTTTGTAAGAAGTTACCGCATCTTTAGCTTCACCTTTATATTTTCCAGACTCATTCAATACAACTTTTTGTCTCGTGTACCCCATAGCTCTAGCAATTGGTGCATTTATTTCTCCAATCAATTCTTTTGGCTGTCCCCAAACTAATGTTATGTAAGTTTTGTCTATTTTTCTACTTGCAAATTTCTCCTTCAGCTCTTCAAAAGTTTTTTGATTTTTTGCAATAATCATCAGACCAGATGTGTATTTATCTAATCTGTGCACTATTCCAGGTCGAAGTTCATCATCTCCAACCTCTCTTATTTCTGGATACTTAGCCACAAGCCCATTCGTTAAGGTAAATTCCCTTTCTGTTGTACTTGGATGAACTTGAATTCCTCTTTCTTTGTTTATAATTAAGAAATTTTCATTTTCATCAACTATGTTTAATATAACATTTCCATTTGACATAAGTCCAGTTACCTGTTTCACTAGCTCTTTAATGACTATTACATCACCAATTTCTAATTTATAACTTGCTTTTGTTTTTTTATCATTACATACTATTTTTTCACTCTTTAACGCTCGTACCACATCTCCTCTAGAGAATGCTGGATTCTTTTTTGATAAAAAAGAATCTATCCTGTTACCTGACTCTTCACTAGTTATTATATAATTTTTATTCATGAAATAATTATAACACATTTTTCTATTTTTTGCAAATTCATGAAAACACTATACTTAAATAAAGTCTTTTCATAAATATATCTAAAATCTATTGATTTTTGTGAAATTTTCATATTTTGACAAAATTTGAATAATATTTTTCCTAGAAAAACATATAGAACAATTAGAAATGGTATATAATTTAGCTCAAAAATGAGTTCTAGTAACTGCTAGAAATTCAGAAAGATACAACTATTTTTAAGTATTACTGTGCAATCTTTGAGAAATATTTAGGTGACAAGATTTAGATTTGCAAAAATACTAATATTTGAATTTTGAAAAGGTTGGAGGAAAACTAAAAAGAATTGATGTAAAATTGATTAGTAATAATTAAAGTTTGGTAAAATTATATTTCATCAGTTATCTACCCATTTATATGTTTACCTATTTATAATAGTATAATCATTCCAAAGGTAAATCGAATATTACACAAAAAGTAAAAAATTTAACAATATTATAAATTTCTAATGATAGTATCTCTATCCAAAAATTACAGAAGACACTTCTATTGGCTATTAACATATATAGACAAGGGGTTTATTTTTTTAAATAACTATGCTATTCTTTATATAGATGGCTTGATTGGTTATTGACAATAATTAAAAGCTATATTATAGTAAAGATACTAATCAAAAGCCCACATGGGCTTTTAAAAAACTTAAAAAAATGACTAAAACATTTCAATTTTTTCGCGAGGCATATGGTGAACTTAGGCGTGTATCATGGCCAACGCGTGAACAAACAATTCAATACACTATACTAGTTATAATAATTAGTTTATTAGTAGCTTTCCTGCTGGGAGTACTAGATTATTTCTTTGGTGCTCTAGTAAGCGAATTCTTACTTAAGTAAATTTAAACAATACAATGGCTAAACAAACACAACACCATGGAAAAGCATGGTATGTCCTACATACCTATTCTGGATATGAAGACAACGTTGCACAAAATTTAAAGCAACGTATTGACTCTATGGACATGGAAGAATTTATATTTGACATTATGATTCCTACAGAGAAGAAGATTAAAATCAAAGCAGGTAAGCGAATTATGGTTGAAGAGAAAATTTATCCCGGTTACGTACTAGTTCAAATGCTTGTAACAGATGCTTCATGGTACGTAGTTAGAAATACTCCAAATGTTACAGGTTTCATAGGACTCGGAACCACACCAACTCCAGTAGATCCATCAGAAATTACTTCCATAAAAAAACGAATGGGCAAAGAAGAGCCTAAATATAAAATAGATTTAGAAAAAGGCGAGAAGATAAAAGTAATAGATGGACCCTTTAAAGAATTTGAAGGAGAGATCAGAGAAACAGATGAGGCTAGAGGTAAGGTAAAGGTACTAATAATGGTATTTGGTCGAGAAACACCTGTTGAAGTAGATTTTACACAGATTCAGAAAATTTAGATAATAGTTAATTATAATAAAAAATTATATGGCAGAAAAAAAGATAATGACAACCCTTAAATTGCAAATCCAAGGAGGTAAGGCTAATCCAGCTCCACCAGTTGGACCAGCATTGGGTCAATGTGGTATAAATATCAATGATTTTTGTAATCAGTTCAATGATAAAACAAAAGACAAGATGGGTGACATAGTACCTGTTGAAATAACAGTCTATGAAGACAGGTCGTTTAGTTTCATAATGAAAACACCACCAGCTGTAGAATTACTCAAAAAAGCAGCAGGTATAAAAAAAGGAACCGATAACCCTCTTACAACCAAAGTAGGCAAGGTCACAAAAGCACAAATAAAAGAAATTGCAGAGATAAAAATGCCAGACCTAAATTCAGCTGATATAGAGGGTGCTATGAAAATAATTGAGGGAAGTGCTCGCTCAATGGGTATAACAGTAGAAAATTAAACATACACAATGAAAAAAATAAATGTAATTGGAATAGTTCTTATAATAGTAGGTCTACTATTCATAGCAAAAACATATTTTGGCTTATTTTTAAATCTTAGCTGGAGTCATGTTTGGCCATTTATTTTGGTAGTTTTGGGACTATACTTTGTATCCAAAAAGTAAAATAATAAATTAATTATGTGGGAGAATTATATTCGATAAAACCACAATAAACAATATGAAAATCAGTAAAAGAATCAAGAAAGCAAAAGAATCAATAGAAAAAGGAAAATTATACGAAGCCTTAGAAGGATTCAAACTTGCAAAAGAAAATGCAGGAGCAAAATTTGATGAATCAATAGAAGTTCATGTAAATTTAAATATCAACCCATCTAAAGGAGATCAAGCCGTACGATCGACAGTTGTATTACCTCACGGAACAGGCAAAAATATAAAAGTTTGTGTTATAACAAATGATGAAGCTGAAGCAAAAAAAGCTGGAGCTGATATCATAGGTGGTGAAGATTTAATAGCTCAAATAAAAACTGGAAAATTACCCGAGGCTGATGTGATAGTAACTACTCCAGATATGATGCCAAAGCTTGCAACAGCAGCAAAAGTATTAGGTCCGCGAGGACTTATGCCTAGCCCAAAAACTGATACTGTTACGACAAATATAGTAGAAGCTGTTTCAGATCTCAAAAAAGGGAAAGAAAGCTTTAAGAATGATAAAGGAGCTTGTATTCATCAGGTAATAGGAAGAGCATCTTTCAGTGAAAGTGATTTAGAAGAAAATTACAATGCTTTTATAGAAGCCTTATTACTTCAAAAAGCTGACTCTGTAAAAGGAAGACTTATAAAATCTATAGCTGTATGTTCCACAATGGGACCTAGTATCAAGCTTAAAGTATAATTCTCTAGAAAAATATTTTCATAAAAACATCCTCCTTGAGAGGTGTTTTTATTTTTTTTTGAAAATTAAGGAAGATTTCAAAAACTTTAAAAGTTTCTATTTTTGTTTTTTTTCAAAATACAACTTAAAAAACCTTATAAACAAAGGCTTTTGAAAATGTATTTTAGAACTATTTTATTATTTTTTGCCAATAAGTTAGTTTTGCAGATATTCCTTAATATTAGTCGTATTATGATAAACTACAGATTAATTACTCCCTACATATACTGAAAATTGATTTGTATTTTTTATTATTTGATAATTTTTGAAATATTTTGTGAAAAGTTTTTCAAGTTTTAAACGTGATTGTACAACTATTATAAATTTTCCCTTTTTCTTAAGAGACCTAGGTGAACTTTCTATTAAGTGCTCTATTATTTTAGTATGCTCTATCTTTTCAGTATGCATCGGAGGATTTGAAACTATAATATCATACCTAATCATTTCATCAAAATTCATAGAATCACTTGCTATGAACTGAGCACTGGGCATATTTTTTTTAGCTGCAAAAAGAGATATTAAATCTATGTCTAATCCTGTATATTCAATATCAGAAAAATATTTTTTTGCAATAACTCCTATAATTCCACTACCACAGCCATAATCCAAGATTGATTGTTTATTATTGATAAGTGGTAATAAACTATCCAATAAAACTTTAGTTCCTATATCTAACTTTCCAGAAGCAAACATTCCTGGATAAAATTCCATGTTTAGATTACTATCATCATACAATAACTCAGTATTTACCTTAAAATCCTGTATATTTTTTTCATCAAATTTACTTTTTATCCTAGACATTAACACATGACACCTTTTTTTGAACAGAACAGTTTCTACATTATCAAAAAATATCCTCATCTTTTTTTTTGCTCCTTTTATGCCCTCATCAGTCATACCGTAAACAATAATTCTAGCATCTTTTATAAGTAAGCCTGATACAATATTTAAAATCATATCAAATGAAGCATGAGATTTGGGCAATCTTATTACAACCGTATCAAATACACTATTTTCTGGAAATATTTTTGAAGGTAATTTAGTAGAAAAAAATCTATTCCATACAGATAATTTAGAACTTCTTTTAGAAAAAAAATTAAATAGTTTAATATCATAATTTTCCACCAATAATACATTACCAAGTTTCTCATCATTCTCAAAAGCCTCCTTAACTATATTTGTTGCAATCTCTACCCTATTATTCATATTTAAATTTTATATAAACTATAAATTATGTTTCTGTTTATAAAATTTCCACTGTTTTTTTGACCAATCTTTGGGCTTTTCGGTAAATTTTTCTTGACCAGGCTGTGGATAGTCATCTGGAGACTTATAATTACTATAAAATGTATCATTTATCACCAAATTACCATTCTTATCAAACACTTTTTGTACAAAATATGTTTTCATAGAACCATCCGTATTTCTCTCTGTAACTATCGGACCTTTCATTTCCACGTTCCTACCATCATCTGTTCCATAAAACTGAAATACTAACTCATTCCCATGTAATATAGTATCTATTAGTATGTAATTATCTGTATTATTTACAAATTTCATATCCGGTGCAGGAATGTATACTGTAGCATCAAACCCAGTAGGCAAATAATAATGTACAGGGTATGAATGATTTTTTCTTGCAGTGATTTTCATCCCAGTTAACACAGCTGCTCTAAAAATCGTTGTCGACACTTGACATGTTCCTCCTCCATATTCAGGTATAGTTTGATTATTTCTTATCACTAACTCTTTTTTATATCCATTTTCACCGTCAACAGGACCTAAATTATCAAGAAATGAAAATTCCTTATTAGGAGGAATTAAAAGACCTTTGAACTTACTAGCTGCCGTTTTTATATTATGTATCCTATTCCTTGTAGATCCTGAAAAGTTACTACGACCTTCACCAATAATTTCCTTCAATCCCAATTGTAAAAAATTATCACTTCGTATTTTTGCTAAGTTTTCTTTCAAACTCAAGGTGGATAATATTTTTTTATTTTTTAAGTCTTTCTCTATTATTTTTACTGACTCTTCTATATCAACATCTAAACCATTTACATGTGGCTTTGCTATAATAACTTTTTTATCCTCTGTTATAGATAATTCAGAATTCACAGGAAGTACTTGAATTTGATTAGCTATACTTTCCACACTAAGCTGAATTTTTTTATCATCTGTATCAAAAGTAGCTAATTTCTTTTTATAAAACTTACTCTTAATAGTAGATATTAACTCATAAGGCACATCTTTTTGTACTATAAGTCTTGTGTTCTCTATCTCTGACATATAGTCAGTAGTGTTTACAATATAAGGCTTTTCTATAAACCACTTATCTAATTCTTCTTTTGGAATAGTAAAGCTCTCTCCATTAGCTAAAACCTTAAAATCACTAAATTTTTCTGGAATCGATACAGCAAAAACACTACTAGTATTAATTAATAATAGAAAAAAAAATATTGATAAATATCCTAATTTACTCATACATTTAAATTTTTATACTATACTTGAGTAGATTACTATAACCTATCTAATACCTTAATTTCTTGCTAAATTTTTTGATGAAATAATAAATTTTAGACAGGATTTTAGATAAGCTTCTATAAAAAAAGAAAGCTAAACTGCTCTCTTTTTGCCGTTTATTTGTCAAAAACCTATTTAAAAACCTCTAACAGTGATTTTTTTAGTTTTTGTAGTGTCAGCCTTTGGTAATTTTATTGTTAAAATACCATTTTTTAGAGTTGCATCAATCTTTTCGTCAAGTACATCCGTAGGAAGAACCAATGAACGAGAAAAAGATCCCCAGTAACACTCTTGATAATAATAATTTTCTTCTGGAATACTATTGTCCTGAGTTCTTGCTCCTTTTATTGTTATCATATCATTACTTATGCTAACATCAAGATTCTCAGGCTTAACTCCAGCAATTGTAGATTTAATGACAATATCAGTATCTGTTTGATACACGTCAATTGTTAATTGACCCTCCTCATCAACTGCAGATGCCTCTTCTTCCCACATCTCTTCTCTCTGCTGTTCTTGTCGTTGCGGAATCTGTACTTCAGTCTCAACATCCTCATCATAAATTTCCATCTGCCGTGGCTGCCCACGCTCAGGAAGCGAAGATCCTGAACCTGTAAATTTATCTAAAAATGAGTGTTTTTCTTTTGCCATAAAATTATTTTAATTTTTGTATCTATTTGTATTATAATATAAAAATAAAAACTACGCAAATAGCCGTATTCAAGAACCTATCTAAAACCTCCTATTGAGGTCAAAAATATTTACATTTTTCAAGCAGATTCTTAGATTTAAAAATCCAAAATACAAATACTTTACATGCGTCAATTAACATGCTATTATCTTATCAGGTTAGTTTTTTGATGTATTTAGCAATGGGCTTATACGCGACAGTGACTTAGTCACAAACTAATCTCAAAGAGCACTTTAACAAAAAGGATTAGCTATGTTACCCATATCTAAGATATCTGTGATATTAAAATTAATTTTGATATCAGTTGTGATATTACTCATTCCAGAATATGAAAATATTTTTCTGAATACAGTAATATTTTTACTTGCGCTTGTATTGGTACTTTTATTATCTATTAACTTAATAAAGGATGTATACAGCATTATTGGACTACAAAACAATGGTCTCAATTTAGGAATCATTGTTTCTCTGATAGTTTCTATAGAAACTGTGTTATTGGCACATTCATTTCAAATAGTAGAAGATACTGATATGGTATTGGCTATTGATTTGATAACTATCGTACTTAGTACTTTTGCAATATTTATGAGCGGTTTTAAAAATGTACCAACCCTTCACAGAGAACAACTAACTTTTATGAATAAAATCCTAGCTGGAAAAGAGTTATCAGAAGGACCTAGTTGGTGGTTTCCGTTTGTTGGAGATAGAAATCTCTTTCTTTTAGAAAATAAGCAATTAACAATTTTCAAGAAAGTAAAAGAAATATCTATTTCAGATAGCGTTCACTTTAAAATTATGTCTATGCATATCATGTATAAATATCTCAAAGGATCTTTATACAAAGTAATGAACTTAGGAGAAAATACAGAAGAAGAGATAAAGAAATTTTCCTTGCCCTATATAAAAAAAGCTATGCTACTAACTATTACAGCAAAAACAAAGGGATGTATAGAGCAAAATGATTCAGGCTTATCAGTAATGGATTTTTTCTTAAAAAACACGGAACTTATCAATAGAATTCTATTAAATGGTTCCTTTTTTGAATCTCATCAAAGATATAGTTCGCTACTTCAGGACAATTTTTATATAGATAGTGTAGTAAAACTATATAACAAACAACACCTTGATAAAAAAAATGTACCTAAAAGTAGGAAACTTAGTTGGTTTACACCAGAAATAGCTCTGGAGTATAAATTACCTGTTTTTACAGACGAACAAGCCGACAATTTAATTTCTAATAATATAGGTACAAGTGAACTAGTAAATAATGGCTTGTTGAACAAGTTTCATGAAAACGGTTTTCAATTTATATATTTTATAATAGGACCTATGAAAGTTTCGGAAAATAATGAATATAATGGTAATAGTGCCACCAATCCCGCACCCTCGTCGTCTAATAATAGATTTTCAGAGATATGTAGAGAGATTTTTGCATGGATTGAAATAAGAATGATAATGTTCATTGTTATTATTGTGGGAAGGATATGGTATTTCTTCAATGAAGAAGATACTGATTTTAGTTCTAGTTCTAACTAGAATCTGCCTAAACAGATCTTCAAAGATGTAGTTTTGCCATCTCCAGATGGAACAACTATACTAACTATGGAGGCTAACACAACTTATTTTGTGAAAGCTTCTATGGATCGCAGGTACCGACTGGAAGAGCACGTTTACCCTAATTACATTGGGCTTTTTTATCCAAATGGAGCATGTAGAGGAATGCCGTCTTTGCACTACCCCGCAGATAAACATGTCAAAAAGGAGTTTGGAGATGTCAAGTGGCGAAAACCATATGAGGCAGTATTAATAGCTCTCGTATGTACCGACAATGATGATGCTAAGCTGAAATGTGAAGTCCTATCTGACAGAACAATCGCAATCAGAGGGAAAAAAGGGGAAAAGCTAAAGCTATCCCTAAATTTCCCAATAGAAAATGGTATATATGATAGAAACGAATATGCCAAAAAATGTTTTAGGGGTGGCTGGCTGATAACGGTCGAAAGCTCCAAGAATTAAAATAAGAGTAGATACATCGCTATCTACTCTTTTGATTTTGTGATATTTTTACAAAATTAACAATAAACTTGTCCCTAAATAAGATTTTTAATAGAAATAATCAGTACTTTTATTTCTTGTTTTCTGTTTTGTGTCTAAGATTTAAATATTTATAATATAGATACTTTACATGCGTCAATTACCATGATATTATCTTATCAGGTTAGTTTTTTGATGTATTTAGCAATGGGCTTATACGCGACAGTGACTTAGTCACAAACTAATCTCAAAGAGCACTTTAACAAAAAGGACGCCTATGTTAGACATTCCTAAAATATCTATGATATTAAAATTAATTTTGATATCAGTTATGATATTACTCATTCCAGAATATAAAAATATTTTTCTGGATCCGAATATAGATATAATAATATCTTTACTTGCAATTGTCATAATAATTCTATTGACTATTAAATCATTAAAGGATTTCTATAGTATTATTGGACTAGAAACTAACGGTCTCAATTTAGGGATCATTTTTCCCCTGATAGTTCCTATAGAAACTGTGTTATTAGTACACTCATTTCAAATAGTAGAGAATACTGATGTGCTATTGGCTATTGATTTGATAACTCTCGTACTTAGCGCTTTTGTAATATTTATGATCGATTTTAGAAATTTCTTTCTTTTGGAGGAAAATAAGCAATTAACAATTCTCAAAAAAGGAGAGAAAATATCTATTTCAGGTAACCTTTATTTTGAAAGTCTGCCTATGCATATCATATACAAATATCGCAAAGGATTTTTATGCAAAGTAATAAATTTAGGAAAAAATGAAAAAGAAAAGATAAAGAAATTTTCCTTGCCTTGTATAAAAAAAGCTATGCTACTAACTATCGCAACAAAAACAAAGGAAGGTATAGAAAAAAAATATTCAGGCTTATCAGTAATGGATTTTTTCTTGAAAAACACGGAACTTACCAATAGAATTCTATTAAATGGTTCATTTTTCGAATCTCATCAAAGATATCACTTGCTACTTCAGGACAATTTGTATATAGATAGTGTAGTAAAACTATACGACAAACAACACCTTGATAAAAAAAATGTACCTAAAAGTAGGAAACTTAGTTGGTTTACACCAGAAATAGCTCTGGAGTATAAATTGCCTGTTTTTACAGACGAACAAGCCGACAATTTAATTTCTAATAATATAGGTACAAGTGAACTAGTAAATAATGGCTTGTTGAACAAGTTTTATGAAAACGGTTTTCAATTTATATATTTTATAATAGGACCTATGAAAGTTTCGGAAAATAATGAATAGGATGGTAACAGCGCCACCAATCCCGCACCCTCGTCGTCTAATAATGGATTTTCAGAGGGACTCAGAAAGATTTTTACATGGATTAAAATGCTAATATTTCTTATCATTGTTTGGGTAATATGGTATTTTTTCAGTGATAATACTGATTTCAGTAATAATTTCAGTTCTGATTTTAGTTCTAATTCTACTTCTAGTTCTAGTTCTAACTAGAATCTACCTAGACAACAGATCTTTAAAGACGTAGTTTTACCATCTCCAGATGGAACAACTATACTAACTATGGAAGCTAACACAACTTATTTTGTGAAAGCTTCTATGGATCGCAGGTACCGACTGGAAGAGCACTTTTACCCTAATTTCATTGGACTTTCTTATCCGAATGGAGCGTCTAACGGAATGCCGTCTTCGCTCTACCCAGTAGATAAACGTGTTAAAAAGGGGTTTGGAGATCTGATAAAGTGGAAAAAACCATATGAGGCTATATACACAGCACTCATATGTACCAACAATGACAATAGTACGGAATTGGAATGTGAAGTCCTATCTGACAGAACAATCGCAATCAGAGGAAAAGAAGGGGAAAAGCTAAAGCTATCCATGAATTTTCCAATAGAAAATGGTCTATATAATAGAAACGAATATACCAAAAAATACTTAAGGGGTGGCTGGCTGATCACAGTCGAAAGCTCCAAGAATTAAAATAAGAGTAGATACATCGCTATCTACTCTTTTGATTTTTGCAACCTAAAAATTCAAACAAAAAAGATGAGCAGTAACTCATCTTTTTAAATTTAGAGCCAATCTACACAATAATCTTTGCAAGTGATTTGATAATTACTAGTGATACAATACTATTTCATCAAAGAAGCCTAATTAAATCTAATTTTCTTATTAAATTTTAAGTTTTCAATAAAAATAATTAGCTCTATTCTTTTCCGTATTTCACTCTATATCTTAGATTTTAAAATTCAAAACATAAACACTTGACTTATTTAAATTATTATGCTATCATATTTTTAGTTTAGTATTTAGTGATGTATTTAGAATGTTCTACTTACACACTTATAATTTATTATAAAACTAAACTAACTTTCTTTAACAATTGAATAAAAAGGATATAAAATGAAATTTTTAGGAATTTTATTAAGTATAGCAGCTCTAATATTTGGACTGCTACTAGGTTCAGAGATGTATGCTACGTCAAGTGATATTAGTATTACAACAATGATACTTGGAGACATTCTACTTTCTGGTTTCTTAGCAGTAAGCACAGTATCTACTCTCTATTTTACATATAAAATAGTTGAGTTAAGTTATAATGGCTTACTACTTGGAGCACTAACTTCGTTATTGCTTACAATAGAAACAATAATCATTGTAAATACACTGTTTCCACTAGGACTGCTATTGAACACTGTGGTGTTCGTGTTGCTAGTAGTGTTTTTCTTTTTCCATGGATACCTGGAGATACCTAACCTCAATAAAGCGCAAATTTTTTTCATAGAGAAAACGTTACCGAGGGGCGAATTAGTGGATGGGCCTGCGTGGTTCTTCAACATCCCCTCTTTAATAGAGATTAGACTCTTTTTGATGGATGTTAGAACATTAGAACTCTTCAAGGGAGATCCTCTCTCAATATCCCATGGGATGAGCTTCAAAACTTCACCTATAAAAGTGACATATAAGCTCAACAATTTAGAGCAGTATATCAAATTGGGTGCAGAAGCAAGAAAAGATTGGGAAAATTATTTAGTAGACAGTATCAGAAATGCTGCAATACTAATAATAAGTAGCAAAAGTGAAGAAGAACTAAATGAAGAGTATTCAGGTCTAGCATTACTCCTCATTATGGACTCATTAAAAATGTTCAAGAGAATTATCTTGAATGGAACTTATTTTGAGTCTCATCTAGAATATCCCATACTGAAAAGAGATGAAATGTATGAGAAAAAGATACAGGACACATATGCAAATTTAGATGACTTTACAAAAGAGGAGAGTCAAAAAAACAAAATACATATCTTTTCAGATAAACAATGGACAATGTTACTAGATTCCAAAAGTGAGGACAACCTACCCAATAGAGGGGTTTTGCATAAAAGCTCAGATATAGGCTTTACGTTGGTGGATATCACTTTTGGAAACTTCACATTAGAGGATTCTCTACAAGCTGAAATCCTCAAGAAAAGAAGTGAAGGCCTCCAAAGAGAAGCAGAATTAGCTGACATAACAACACTGGAAATGTTAGCTAAAAAAATAGCGTCTTTAGGAATTCCAATTGACAAGGCTACACAACTAGCCATGTTGCGTATGGATACACCAAACCTAAACTACAAAGTAACTGAAATTTTATCCACATCGGATAAAGTTGACCAAGTTATAGCAGCACTTATAGAAGGAAAAGGAGAATAAAATGATTTACTTAATAATGATGTTAATAATCATATTTACGAACAAACCAAACTTTGGATTTGATTCTGTGTTTGAGGATCTTGGATTCAAAAAAGAGCTTGAGGAAGCGGAAAAAGCAAAAAAATCCGCACCCTTGTGGTCTAGCAATATAACCAAAATAGCATCTGGATTTATAAAGGGATTAGCAAATCTTTTTCTGTGGATTGCAAAAATGCTAATGTACTTTGCTATTGCTTGGGGAATATGGTATTTCTTCAGTCATACTGATTTTAGTTCTAACTTTAGTTCTAGTTCTAGTTCTAGTTCTAGTTCTAATTCTAGTTCTAATTCTAGTTCTAATTCTAGTTCTAATTCTAGTTCTAGTTCTAGTTCTAGTTTTAGCTCTAGTTCTTACCAGAATATACTTAGACAACAGATCTTTAAAGATATAGTTTTACCATCTCCAGATGGCACAACTATACTAACTATGGAAGCCAACACAACTTACATTGTAAAGGCTTCTATGGACAGAAGATACAGACTGGAAGAGCACTTTGACCCTAATTTCATTGGACTACTTTATCCAAATGGAAAATCTAACGGGAGAAAAATTTCCTCATACCCAGCAGATAACTTTATCAAAAAGGGATTTGGAGATATAAAGTGGAGAAAACCATATGAAGCAGTATACATAGCACTCATATGTGTCGACAATGACGATGGTAAACTGGAATGTGAGGTCCTATCTGACAGAACAATCGCAGTTAAAGGAAAGAAAGAAGGAAAACTAAAACTATCCCTAAATTTCCCAATAGAGAATGGTATATATGATAGAAACGAATACCCAAAAAAATATTTTAGAGGTGGCTGGCTAATCACAGTCGAAAGCTCCAAGAATTAAAATAAGAGTAGATACATCGCTATCTACTCTTTTGATTTTTGCAACCTAAAAATTCAAACAAAAAAGATGAGCACTAACTCATCTTTTTAAATTTAGAGCCAATCTACACAATAATCTTTGCAAGTGATTTGATAATTACCAGCGATATAAGAGCTATAACTATACCTACAACTGCATATTTGATAGTGTTTTTGCCCATTTCTGCACGCTTTTCATCTCCTGTTGAAGTAATATATATAACCCCACCTACAACTATCATGAGCACACTAAGACCTCCTATGAAACTCATGAGGGATTTGAGGACATTTAGTACTATTTCAGAAAGCGTTTTTGCAGCTACAGCTTCAGCTGGTACTATAGCAGGACTAACATTCATTACATCATATATCTCCTTGAGAAATGATGGAGCCGCAAACGCTAGTGAAACTCCTATGATAGCTGCCCATATAGCTCCCTTTGCCATACTCATACGCTTTTCATCGCCAGAAGATGTGATATATATAATACCGCCTATCACTATAAATACTATAGCTAGCACACCTATCATCATCTGAATAGTCTTCAAGATATTTGATAGTAATGCCTCTACAGTATCAAAGGCCAATGGATTTTCAAATTTTATTGGAGTTATTACTACTCCTTGTGCCCCAACATCTTGTGGCATTATAAATGAAAAGGCTATAGTTAGTACGATTATAACTGGAAGAGATGTTTTGAATAAACTTTTCATATTTTTTAATTTTTGAAATTATTATATTGCTCCGAGAGCTCTAGATACTACATAAACTATGACATAAGCAAGAAGTGCCAAGATTAATCCATATATCGCTGTAGTAAATATCCTCTTCGCCGTGTCAACTCTGCTTTCATCAGATTCAGAAGTTATATACATCAAACCACTTACAATTATCATAAGTGTTGCAAGACCTCCTAGAAATTGCAATATAAAACTTATAATCTTTACGATGACTGTTATTATTTTATCATCAGTGGAGATACCCTTTGGACCTTGAGCATGATTTGGATCTGGTAAGCAAACTCCGTCTACCAGTGCGTATCCAGGTGTACTAGTACAAGTAAAGGCGCTTGTGTATTGAAAATTTCCCCACAGTGTCAATGCAAATACAAACACTAGCATAGATATAAATTTTATTTTCATATTTTTTATTTAATTTTTATCCATTATCACTCAGATACTTACTTTAGTATACATCAACATATACATAAAACACAAATTACATACCTACAACTTTTGATACAATATTTACTATAACCCAAGCAAGCAAAACAATGATAAGTCCATATATTACCTGTATAATCATAGTCTTTGCCATTTCAATACGCTTTTCATCTCCACCTGATGTTATATATATAATTCCAGCAACGATAAGATACACAACAGCCAACGCAGCCACGAAGCTTAATATAAATTTCATAACTTTCACTATAACACCACTAACCGTAGGACTTGTTTCCTTTCCAACTTTTGTGACTTTTAATCCATCCTCAAAACTAGGAAAACTTTCTGCATTAGCATGCCCTACAAAAGCAATTTCACATCCATCAGTAGAGACTGCAAAAACTCCTATAATCAATAAAAGAAAAAAACCTATTTTCATCAAAGATTTCATATTTTTATTTTTTAACCTTATATTTTTATTATACACGCTTTTGTGCAAAATAAAAACTCTAGTCAATAAGTCTAGGGTTTTTAGATATATTTTAAAAGCTATTTCAAATCCTACCTTTTTGTTGAAATATAATAATTCAACTAAAAGTAAGTATTTTCAAAAAACTATTAATAATATTTAACACTTACTACGGACCTATAACTACATTTGATACGATATTTACAATTACCCATCCAAGTAATGCAATTATAAGTCCTATGATTGCATATATTATCCATTTCTTTGCTGTTTCTACTTTTCCTTCATCTCCTCCTGATGTTATGTACATAATTCCAGCAATAAGTATGACAAGAACAGCCAAAGCAGCTAGAAATGTCAAAAAAAATGAAATAACCTGCCGTATAATACTAATCACCGTCCTTGTTCCTCCTTTATCATTATATTGTGCTACCGCAAGTCCTCCTTTATAATCAGCATTCAAAGATCCAGCTACTGCATACAAAGGATTTATCAAAAAAGCTATTGCAAGAGCGATAATAGCATTGTTTTTGATTGTATTCATACTATTCACACCTCCTCTCTTTTAATTTTTATAACTTGCATTCATTATACACGCTTTTGTGCAAAATAAAAACTCTAGTCAATAAGTCTAGAGTTTTTAGATATATTTTAAAAGCTATTTCAAATCCTACCTTTTTGTTGAAATATAATAATTTAACTAAAAGTAAGTATTTTCAAAAAACTATTAATAATATTTAACACTTACTACGGACCACCTATAACTAGAGTTGATACGATATTTACAATTACCCATCCAAGTAGTGCAATTATAAGTCCTATGATTGCATACATTATCCAATTCTTTGCTGTCTCTACTTTTCCTTCATCTCCTCCTGATGTTATATACATAATTCCAGCAACAAGTATGACAAGAACAGCCAAAGCAGCTAGAAATGTCAATAAAAATGTAATAATTTTCAAAATAATTGTAGGAATATCAGTATTTGTATTATCAGTATATTTTACTTTATCTCTTCCTGTTTTAAATGTAGCATCTAGACCTGCTTGAGCACTAGCTAAGCTTGGAACTACTAGGATTGTAAACAACAATGCTAGGCTGGTATTTTTGATTATGTTCATTTTAGCATACACCTCCTCTCTTTTATTTTTTTAAATCTCATATTTATTGTATATCTTTTTTAAGAAATAGTCAACCACATTTTTAATATATAGCAAATATATAACTAATCATATATTAGAATTCACCACGTTATTTGTATTTTTTTTAAGATAAAAATAACAATTAATTATTCTATTATATTTCTATATGAGACTTAGCTATATTGTAATAATTTACAAATCTTATTATTTTTTTTATGATTTCTATTTTTAAATTCAGTTTTTTGTACTATATTTTTAATAAAGTTCCAATAACTTACTCATTTTATCTGTAAATTCTTTTATGTATTTTTATAAATTTTTATTCAGTACTAGCGCCCCTATATTTTAAAGATAAACTGTAAATATTAACAAAAAAAATTAATAAACTAAATCTAACATATATTCCCAAAGATCTTTGTTTGTATGGTTTTTGTAAGTTGTCTTTTTCTTAAGATTTGTAAAGACTCCTTAAACATTATTACCCTTTTATCTTTAAAACCTGTCAAAATCTATTGATTTTTACGAAATTTCCTTATTTTTAGACAGAAATTGCAAAAATTAAAGAAGAGTATTAAGATATTTTGACGAAATGAATTATTTCGTAGACAAATTACGGAAATTATGATTTTTGGAGCTTTACAGAAACTTCTCACTTATCACAACTTCCACTGTATTTTATTGATTAACTCTTTTTCATATTCAAGAACCCTGCACACATAAATCATATTTCACTATACTTCTATAGCTAAGCTAATTTTATACCTTTCTCCAATGTAGTACAAAAACCCGATAAAAAACATTCCTTTCAGAATGTTTTTTATTTTGGATACGATTTTATAGAAAAATTTATCTAGTTCTACTTTTACTAAAATTCTTTTCTTGTTTTTTAGAAGAATTTTTATCATTGTACTTATCAAATTTTTTAAATTTTTTAGTTCTTTTTTTATCCAAATTTTTATCAAAATTACTCTTTACAGCTTTATTTAAATTACCATTATTATTTTTTTTATATCCCTGAACAAAAGTTACGGCATTACCTGTACTTCCTGCTCTACCAGCTCTACCAATTCTGTGTACATAATCATCATAACTTTGAGGAGTTTCATAATTAATCACCAAAGCAACATCCTTAACATCGATTCCCCTAGCTGCAACATCAGTAGCTACTAATATATCTACCTTACCTCTTTTAAAATTAAGGAGAGCTTTCTGTCTTTGTCCTTGTGATTTTCCACCATGAATTGAATCTGCCTTAAATCCATCTTCACTTAATTCTTTACCAAGTCTATCTGCCTTATATTTCATCTCTTTAAAAATAAGTACTTTCTTATCTCTATTTTCATTCAGAATGTCATGTAATTTTTCATATCTATCTTCTCTGGTTATATATTCCTGTATACTTTGATCAACATTTTCACTTGTATTTCCAGTTTTTACTGAAATTGTTTTGTAATTAGCAGAAAACTCATCTATTATTTTTTGAACTTTTTCATCCATTGTTGCAGAAAAGAAAAGTGATTGCCTATTCTTTGGTAATTTACTCAAAATTTCTTTCATATCATTTACAAATCCCATATCAAGCATTCTATCAACTTCATCCAACACAACTGTATCAAACTTTTCAATTTTCAATTTTTTGTTTTCAATATGATCTTTTATTCTACCAGGTGTTCCTATAACAATTTGCGGATATCTAGATAAATCCCTAAGTTGAGGACCCATCTTTACTCCACCTATAAGAATTGCCCACTTAATGCTACTTCCTCTTAATAACAACTTACATTCTTCAAATATTTGTTGTGCTAATTCTCTAGTTGGAGCCATTATTATAGCCTTTGAATTTCTATTTAATAAAAGCTTATTTATAACGGGTATAGCAAAAGCAACTGTTTTACCAGTTCCTGTATTTGCTATCCCTAAAACATCTCCACCTTTCAGAGCTATTGGTATAGATTTATCTTGAATTGGTGATGGAACTATATATTCTCTTTTTTCAATATTTTTCTTAAGTAATGCAGTTATTTCAAAGTCACTAAACGTGTTTTCTGCTATATATTTATCCTGCTTCTTTGGATCTGCTTTTTTTATAAACATTTTTGGATTTATAACCTCCTTTTTTGTTTTACGTTTTTTTGAAAAGTTTCCACCTCTTTTTTTGTTAAATGAAAACTTAGCTCTTTTTTGATTATATGTCATAATAAATTTAAATAATTGTTTTAGAAAAAAATTAAAAACAGAATTGAATCAAAGATTTACTAAAATCTGCTTAAAATTTTATTTTTTATTTTTCAATACTGATACTAACTCAAAACATAGCTAAAAAGTTATCCCTCAAATTATCACAGCTTTTCTTCATAAAATATCTTAGTCAGTTGAAGTATTGAACTATAAAAATAAACATATAACCAAGATATTACCACGTATAGATAGATAAAGTAAAAAGCTGTGAAAAACAGCTTTTTACCGTTATTAAACTATCTTTCTACTTTCTCATTCCAGTACCCGCTGGAATCAATCTACCAATAATCACGTTTTCTTTCAGACCTCGCAATTTATCTTCTTTTCCTGTAACAGCCGCATCTATCAAAACTCTAGCTGTTTCTTGAAATGACGCTGCTGACAAAAATGACTCTGTCGAAAGAGCGACTTTTATAATACCAAGTATTAAATTTTTACCTTTCGCAACAGTCCCCTTTTCTTTTCTAGCAAG
Organism: Candidatus Moraniibacteriota bacterium; assembly: GCA_947311515.1. Lineage (GTDB taxonomy): Bacteria > Patescibacteriota > Minisyncoccia > Moranbacterales > JALWEZ01. The sequence goes on from CAMZLB010000025.1 coordinate 29,452, forward strand.
TTGATTTGCTTCAATGAAAGCATCTTTTTCTACTATATCGCCTGGAATAAGGTTAGTCGTTCCAGCATCAGAAACTCTAACACGTGAAAACATCTTCCTTATGATTATTTCTACATGTTTATCATCGATACCTTCACCCTGTGATGCGTAAATATCTTGAATTTCTTTAACTATATATCTATGAACTTCCTCTGGACCCATAATCTTTGCCATTTTTTTCAAATCAATATGACCCTCATTTAAACTTGAACCTTTTGCAACCAAATCTCCTTTTACAACTTTTACAGAAGATCCAATAGGAACATTATATTCCTTAATAATCTTATTTTGATTTTCTTCCTCAATCTTGATAGTTATAAGTTTACCTCTCTCATTTATAACATCAACTACCTTTCCATCGATTTCTGAAATAACTGACTCTCCTTTTGGAGGTCTCGCTTCAAATAACTCATCAACACGAGGCAAACCTTGTGTAATATCGGTACTAGCAACACCTCCAATATGGAAAGTACGCATAGTAAGCTGTGTACCCGGCTCTCCAATAGCTTGAGCAGCAATAACACCTACTGTCTGACCAATTCCAACGACTCCTCCTCGTCCCAAGTCAACTCCATAACACATCTGACATACTCCTCTAACGGTCTTACAGGTAACTAATGATCTTATCCTAACTGATTCAACCATAGATTTATTTATAGATAAGGATTGTTCTTTATTTATCAAATCACCAGCTACAGCAAGAACTTTCTTTGTCTTGGGATGCAAAACATCTTCTACAAGAACTCTTCCTTTGATTCTAGAAGCATAATCCCCACCAATTCTATCTGTATCTTCTCTATACAAAGATGCTCCTATTTTATCTCCGCAACTTCTATGTGTAATTATCACATCTTGAGCAACATCTACAAGCTTACGTGTAAGATAACCTGCAGAAGCTGTACGAAGTGCTGTATCAGCCATACCCTTTCTAGCTCCATGAGTAGAAATGAAATATTCTAGTACATTTAAACCTTCTTTGTATGAACTACGTACTGGAAGCTCTATAGTTGAACCTGTAGCTCCTGCCATAAGTCCTTTCATACCTGTCATCTGAACAACAACTGACTCACTGCCACGAGCCTTTGAATATACCATTGAATATACTGGACCCTCTTTATCCATGCTCTCTCTAACTTCTATAGTTATATCATCCTTTGCCTTATTCCATATTTCAATCGATTTATTCTTCCTCTCTTCTACTGTCAATAGACCCATATTGAATTGCTTCCTAACTTCAGTCACCTTATTTTGTGCTTCTTCCATTATTTCGGCCTTTTTTTCAGGAACCTGCAAATCGTCCATACCCCAACTAATTCCACTACGAGTAACACTCTTGAATGCAAGTTTTTTGATTCTATCAACAAAATTAGCAGTCTCTTCTTCACCTAATTCTCCAAGCATTGTTGCAACAATCTCCTTAAGCTCTGATTTAACCATTTCTTTGTTCACATACCGCATCTCCTCAGGTAAAATATCATTAAATATTGCCCTACCTACAGATGTATCAATTATTTCATCACCATACTTAAGCTTAATTTTAGCATTTACATCAATAAGTCCTGCTTCATATGAAAATATAACTTCATTAATATCTCCAAATATTCCTCCTTCTCCTTTTGCTCCTGACTTAATATGAGTTATATAATAAATACCAAGAACCATATCTAGAGAAGGATTTACAATTGGATCACCACTAGAAGGCTTCTTTAGATTTTTTGTAGATAACATTAACTCCGCACACTCTTTTCTAGCTTCGTTAGTAAGAGGTACGTGTACTGCCATCTGATCACCATCAAAGTCAGCATTAAAAGCTGCACAAACCATAGGATGTAAATGTATCGCCTTACCCTCAACTAACACTGGACGAAATGCTTGAATTGACAATCTGTGAAGTGTAGGCGCCCTATTGAGCATTACATAATGATTTGGTATTATTTCATCCAATATTTCATATGCATTTTCATCTTCATTATCTACCATTTTTCCAGCAACACGCACATTATGAGCATATTCTCTTTCAATAAGCTTGCTTATAATAAATGGCTTAAACAATTCAAGTCCCATTTTTTTAGGAATTCCTGCTTGGTGTAACTTTAGATGCGGGCCAATAACAATAACACTTCGCCCCGAGTAATCCACTCGCTTTCCAAGTAAATTCTGTCTAAACCTACCCTGCTTTCCCTTTAAAGCATCTGCTAATGACCTTAACACTCTTTTTTGTCCAGTACTTGATGATACTGCATCCTGACCTCTCCTAGATGAATTATCAAAAAGTGCATCCACTGCTTCTTGAAGCATTCTTTTTTCATTTCTAGCAATTACCTCAGGAGCGTTCAATTCAATCAATTTCTTAAGTCTATTATTTCTATTTATTATCCTGCGATATAAATCATTCAAATCAGAAGTGGCAAATCTTCCACCATCCAATGCAACCATAGGTCTCAAATCTGGTGGTATTACTGGTATAACAGTAGGTAACATCCATTCCATATCCATACCCACTTTCTTAATACCTTTAAAAAACTTAAGCCTTTTGCTAAATTTCTTTTTTTCAAGCGTTTTTGTTGTCTCAATTAAGCTTTCTAGGTCAGCTATAGTTTTTTCAATATTTATATCCTTAAGTAAATCCCTAATAGACTCTGCTCCTATACCTGCTTCAAACACATGTCCAAACTTAGTGGATAAATTAAAATATTCCACCTCAGAAAGGACTTTATACTTATAAATATTTTTAAGTTCATCTTTTGCATCACGAAACTGAGTCTTTAGCTTATCTAAATCTTTAGAATTTACATCAACTAATTCTTTTTGTTTTGATTTAAATTCTGCATTTAAATCTTTTTCAACCAATTCTTTTGCTTCATAATCTACTTCAGTTATAATATATGAAGAAAAATATACAACTTTTTCTAAGGCTTGAGGAGAAATGCCTAAAGCTAATCCTATCTTACTAGGAACACCTCTAAGAAACCAAATATGAGACACAGGAACTGCTAACTGAATATGTCCCATACGATTTCTACGTACTGAGCTTGTTGTAACTTCAATTCCACATTTATCACAAGTTATACCTTTATATCTAATTCTTTTATACTTTCCACAATAACATTCCCAATCCTTTGAAGGACCAAAAATTCTCTCACAAAATAACCCGTCCATCTCAAATTTCTGTGTACGATAATTTATCGTTTCTGGCTTTGTTACTTCACCACCTGACCATTCAATGATTGATTTTGGGCTAGCAACGCTCAACCGAACGCTATCAAAGTCATTAACTCTCAATGATTCCATTTCATTGTACATATGATTTATGTCTTATATGATGAATTATTTACTTTCTATTTCTTTTTCTAACTCGTCCATTTCTTTTGTTTCAACTATTTCTTTCGCCTCTTCAGTTTCTTTTTTGATATCTTTAGTCATTTTTTTGATCTGTTTAGTTTCTTTTTTCTCATTTTCATAAGAATCAACCTCTTTCTGAACATTTTCTGATTTTTGAATATCATTGGAATCATCTTCTTTATGAACATTTTCTGATTTTTGAATATCATTGGAATCATCATCACCTTCTACCAATTCTATATTTGCTATATCATTATCAATTCTTAGACGTCCTTCCCCAACTAATTCTATATCTAAACAAAGACCTTTAAGCTCGTGCATAAGTACCCTGAATGATGCTGGAATATTTGGACTCTTTATTTCTCCTCCCTTAATTATTGCTTCATATGCCTTTGATCTACCAACAACATCATCTGATTTTATAGTAAGCATCTCTTGTAATACGTGTGCAGCTCCATAACCTTCAAGAGCCCATACTTCCATCTCTCCAAATCTCTGTCCACCAAATTGAGCCTTTCCGCCTAATGGCTGTTGAGTTATAAGTGAGTATGGTCCTATAGAACGCATGTGAAGTTTATCTGAAACTAAATGATGCAACTTCAGTATATACATTACACCTACAGTAGAATCATTATCGAATGCTTGTCCTGTTTTTCCATCTATTAACTGAATTTTACCACTTTCTGGTAATCCTGCTTTTTTCAATTCTTTCTTAATATCTTCTTCACTTACACCATCAAGTGCTGGAGATGCAGCTTTATAACCAAGTGTGAGTCCTGCCCATCCTAAATGAGTTTCTAGTATCTGACCAATATTCATACGAGATGCCACACCCAAAGGATTTAGTATAACATCTACCGGAGTACCATCTGGAAGATATGGCATATCCTCAATAGGTGCAATTCTTGAAATCACTCCCTTATTTCCGTGACGACCTGCAAGCTTATCACCTACTGATATTCTCTTCATCTTTGCTACTGAAACTTGAATTTGCTGTAACACACCTGTTTGCAACTTATCTCCCTGCTCCCTAGAAAAGATTTTTATATCGATTACTTTTCCTGGCTCTCCATGTTGTATATGCAATGATGCATCTTTTACATCTCTTGATTTTTCACCAAAAATCGCTCTAAGCAATCTCTCCTCTGGAGTAAGATCTGTCTCGCCTTTTGGCGTAATTTTTCCTACAAGAATATCTCCAGAACCTACCTCTGCTCCAATTCTTACTATACCTGTCTCATCTAAATTTTTAAGCTTATCTTCTCCCACATTTGGAATATCCCTAGTAACAATTTCTGGACCAAGCTTTGTATCACGAACATCTACTGTAAAATTTTCTATGTGAATCGATGTATATTTATCGTCCTGAAGTATTCTTTCTGAAAGAATAATAGCATCCTCAAAATTGTAACCCTCCCAAGGAATGAATGCTACAAGCATATTTTGACCAAGTGCCAATTCACCATTTTGAGTACCTGAACCATCAGCCAATAATTGACCTTTATTTATTTTTTCACCCACTGAAACACGAGGTACTTGGTTCATAGCTGTAAATGCATTTGATCTTGTAAAGGTATGTAGTAAATATTCCCTTTTAAATTTCTTTTTAGTACCTTTTCTTGCTTCTTCTTCAACTATAATATGTCCACCATCAACCTCAATAACTGTCCCCGACTGACGAGCCATAACAGCTTGACCAGAATCAGCAGCTGCCTTATCCTCAATTCCAGTTCCAACAATTGGAGAATCTGGCTTTACGCACGAAACAGCTTGACGTTGCATATTTGAACCCATAAGCGCACGATTTGCATCATCATGTTCCAAAAATGGTATAAGAGAAGTAGCAATAGAAATAGCTTGCTTTGGAGACACATCCATAAAATCAACCTTTGTTGCAAGAACCATATCAGGATGACCATGCATCCTAGCATCAACAAACTCATCAACTATATTCCTATTTTCATCTAAATTTATTCCAGCATGTACTGAAATTTTTCTATCCTCTTCTGTTGCGCTCACATAAACAATCTCATCATCTATAAATGGTACTACAGATATAGTATCACTTTTTTCTTTTGCGATTTTTTTTGCATCTTCTTTTGATATGATGACTCTTTTTTTAACTCCAGCTAATTCTTCTTGAAGCATTCTACCCACCAACTCTTTTTCTTCATTTTTTACCTCCTGCTTAACTATAAAATATGGCGTTTCTAAAAATCCAAACTCATTAACAATCGCATAACTAGCTAAATGACCTACAAGACCAATATTTGGACCCTCAGGAGTCTCTACTGGACAAATTCTGCCATAGTGAGAATGATGAACATCACGAACCTCAAACCCAGCTCTTTCTCTAGTTAAACCACCTGGACCAAGAGCACTAAGTCGTCTTTTATGTTCAAGCTCTGCAAGTGGATTTATCTGATCCATGAATTGTGATAACTGTGAACTTGAAAAAAATTCCTTTATAGATGCTGCAACTGGTCTTGAATTTATGATTTGACCAGGAACAACATTTTCCAAGTCACACGTACTCATTCTATCTTTAATATTTCTTCCCATTCTAGCAAAACCAACTCGTATTTTGTTTTGAATAAGCTCTCCTACTCCTCTAATTCTACGATTTCCTAAATGATCTATATCATCAGCCATTGCCTCTGGATCATCACTCATTCTGATAAGTTCTTTTATTATCATAATAAAATCATCCATCGTAAGAACTCTATTTTCTGGAATATCATCTTTATCAACTTCTAGTCGCTGATTTAACCTATACCTACCAACAGCGCCAAAATCATATCTATCAAAATTAAAGAACATTGTATCAATCATGCCCTTAGCATTATCTTCTGTTGCCAAGTCTCCTGGTCTTATTCTTTTATATATCTCAATATACGCTTCTCCTGCAGTTTTTGTAATATCTTTGTCCAACGTGTTTTGTATATAATCAACTTCATCTATTTTTGTCTCCGCAAAAATATTTCTAATATCCTCATCTTTCTCATAGCCAAAAGCACGAAGTAACGTTGTAATAGGTATTTTTCTTTTTCTATCTATTTTAACAGTTATAACACCGTCTCTATCCATATCCAACTCCAACCATGCCCCACGGTTTGGTATAATCTTTGCTCCAAACAACTTCTTACCTTTTTGGTAATTCATTGAGAAAAATACACCTGGACTCCTTACAAGCTGCGATATAATAACACGCTCAATTCCATTTATTACAAAAGTACCTCTATCAGTTATGAGAGGGAAATCTCCTAAATATATCTCTTGTTCTCTAACTTCACCAGTCTTTTTGATTGTTAGTCTAGCTATAGCTCTAAGAGGTGCTTCATAAGAACGGTTCTTATTTTTTGAAATTTGTTCATTATACTTTGTCTCTTCTAAAAAATAATCAGAAATAGTTAATTCTAAATCTTTACCTGTAAAATCCGATATCGGATTAAACTCATCCAACAATTCTTGAAAACCATGTTCCAAGAACCAGTTATAAGAATTTATTTGTGCTTCAATTAAATTTGGCAATGAAACTGCAAGCTGTTTTTTGAAAAATTTTCGTTTTGCTAACGAAGATGTTGAAGAAAAGTTCTCCCTCACCTTTAAAGTTCTCGTTTTTTTGGACATAAAAAGACGTCCCACCAAAAACCGCCCAGCTATTTTTATTGATTCTTCTTATTAGCGTGGACTATCTTCCAGTGGAATTATATGGATTATTTATCAAATTGTTCGAAAAATACATAAAATACACGTTCTACTGACATACCAATTCCTGCTACCTTCAGGTAAAGAAAGTCATATAAAATTAATTATTTTTCAATACTATTTACTATATAGCACTTCTGATAATTTGTCAATAGCTATATCTAAATTTGTTAATTGTCAATGTAAATGACTTTAATTATATAAAAATTGTTTCCTATTTAACTATAACAAAGACAAGGATAAATAGAAAAACAAGGTAAAATTTGATATATTTTAGACAAAACTATAAAAAGTAAACTGCCGAAGACTTGTAAAAAATAAAACTCAGCGGTTTATTCTGTGTATACTATACAATATTTATAAAATACGTAAAAAATTAATCATAGATTCTATCTAATAGGTTATCTGTGTATAGCTAAAGAGTAATAAATAGTAGAAAAAAACATCTTACTACAAATTAAATAAAACCAGTCTCTTCTGAAACAGATTTTTAGACTTTATAATTAATTTATAAAGTTTAGAGAGGTTCTAAGAAGACTTTCTTTAATTGACTACCTGATTTTATATTGCTATTATTTAATTATATGAAAACACTTCACTTGGATAAAAATGGATTAATTACAATAAAACACTTCACAAGGAGTTCTTTTTGTGCATTATTTAAAGACATCAATACACGTGATTTACGACCTGTTTTTTCTACTATGCAGGTTTCCACTATACTTCCTAGAGACACAGTACTTATCATTAATTTAGGTTTTATAAAATGCGTAATAACACCCAAATCAGTCTATTTTACAATACATAATAACAGTGATGAAGTGGAAGCAATTATAAAAAAAATTCAAATTAAATTACAAAATAAAAATGAAGATTTATTCGTTCTTACGATCCTAGAAGCTTTATTTGACGCTAAAATTTCACAATTAAAAATAAAGGTATCCGATGCAGAAAAAAGAGTTAATATTATACTTAAAAAAATTAGAACTAAATTTCATGAATCTGATTTAGAAAAATTATTAATTCTCAAAAAACACCTTTCCCGACTAGAAACTAGAAATAAAGAAATTTTATCAGCGACAGAAGAAGTACTAGATGATAAGGAAGACTTTGACCAAATCTTATCATTAACAAATAATGATCAAGTCTCTGGCGATGAACTAGAATCCATTTTTGATAACTTCTTAGAACAATTGGAAAATACAGATGGTATAATATTTGGATTAGAAGAAAGTATCGAGGACAATGAAGAGTTTGTAAACCTTACTCTTAATGTAAGAAGAACGTCCTTCATTCAACTTAATTTGATGGCAACCTTATTTACACTGATTCTATCACTCTTAGCTGTAATTGTAGGTCTCTACGGTGTAAATTTAAAAAATGGTTTAGAGAATAATTTAAATGCCTTTCATACTCTTTCATCTATTCTTTTTGCTATTTTTATCATTCTAACTATTGCATTATTTATCTATCTCAAAAAGAAAAATTTATTTTAAATAAAAGACTACTATATTATAGTAGTCTTATTGTTATTTTGGAGCTCTCCAAGCCTCCAATGTAGTAACACCCTTTTCTAGAGGTAGTGCATTCTTTCTATACCTATAAAAAAATTTTATTTTATTAGTATCTCCTCCTTTAAAGTATTGTACTACTTCTTCGTATTTTTTCATATATCTAGGTAGCTCATAAAAAACTATTTTAGGACTTGTGTCCAAGCTACAATATGTCTGAGCGTATTTCTTATTTATTGAATAAATATATGCTCCATTTCTGAATTTACATTCATAAACTGGCACAGAACCTTTTGCACTCTTTCTGAGTCCATAAAATGCAAACTTACCACCACTACTCTTTTTAGAGCTATATCTACTATTTCCCCCTTCAATAGAAACATAAATTTTTATTATATCTCTCTTTCTAAATTTTTTATTAACACTTACCCTTTTTTTTAAATCAAGAGCCTTACCTACAAGTGCCTTAACCAATGGTCTTCTAGTATGTTCTTTAATATTTGATTTACTACCTTTTTTTCGAAATTTCTTTTTCAACTTCTTTTTTTTTCGAAATTTCTTTTTCAACTTATTTTTTTTTCGAAATTTCTTTTTCAACTTATTTTTTTTTCGAAGTTTCTTTTTCAACTTATTTTTTTTTCGAAGTTTCTTTTTCAACTTCTTTTTGGTAACTTTTTTATTTATAGGATAATTTGAGCCGTTGCTCATTATTTTACTTGTATCCAAATGATGATTATCAGCTGCATTACTATACTCACTGTAACTATTTTTGTTTTTGTGTACTGAAATATTATTATTAATAATATCTCTAACCAACACTATTTGAGAGAGCTTTTTATTTAGTTCTTTAATTTTTTTGGAGTTAATATCCATTATAACTCCAAATAATTCTACTCGATAAGTCTCTACGTATAACACTTTCTCAGGAAGACAGATACTAAGCATACTCTTGCCATATCCATTTGTCCATTTAACTGCCTTTATACTAGGCATTTTATCCAGAATCTCTGAAAACTCTGAACTAGCAAAGACCTTAAACTTGCCATTACCACCCATATTTGAAATATCAAAGTCTAGTGAGTGGTTACACGAATCTAATTGTGCATTTTTTGAGATTGGCCTAATTGCTGCAGCTGTACTATTTATCTTAAAAACTCTTTCAAGATAAATGAATTTTTGATTTGATGAAGGGTTTTTTATAACACAACCATTCAAAAAAAACATCAGGCTTACTATTGTGAACAAAGTATACTTATTTACCACAATAAATCCTTTTTTTTAAAGTGCATATCTGTAAATTTACAAATATAGTGGACCACCTATATCTAACAACACAGACAATCCACATGTATTTAAAAATTAACATTTAGCACTATCTAAAATTTTGCTATAAAAAAATCTTTATATTCTTTTTTAAAAATACTATTTACAAATTCCAATTCTTCTTCAGATTTAAAGATTCCAAAAGTTGTAGGTCCTTTTCCTGATATAGACGTTGACATCGCACCAAATGATTCCATTGCATTTTTTATTTCTTCTATCTTACAACTTTTTTTCATAGCTGTCAAGGAAAAATCATTATATACATACTTAGCAACATCTTCAGAACTTTTTGCATCATTTTTCATAGTTAGTGCAATTTTTTTTCTCCTATTATCATTCATAAACCATTGAAGTTTATCTAATTGTTTATATGCCCATAGTGTACTAATTTCCACATTTGGAAAAACTACCAAAATATTTAATTTTGGAAAACCCTCTATAGTTATAACCTCTTCTCCTGCACCACTCACATAAGAAGCTATTGAATTATTCAAAAAAAATGGTATATCTTTTCCTATTTCTGAAGCAATCTCAACTAATTCTTTCTTAGATAATAAATTATTATAAAAATTATTAAGGACCAATAGAACACTAGCCCCATTTGAACTACCTCCTCCAAGTCCTGCAAGTGGCGGAATTCTCTTTTTTATATCAATAGTTATACCAACTTTTTTTCCAATTTTTTCAAAATATCTCTCAGCTATCATCCAGCATATATTTTTATTATTAGTTGGAATACTTTTATCATCACATATAATATTTATTTTATCATTATCATGAGAAAACTCTATACAAATTTCATCATATAAATTTTTTGATTTTACAAATACTGAATTAATTTCATGAAAACCATTTTTATATTTTTTAACAACTTCTAAGCATAGATTCAATTTTGCTGGAGATTTTATCTGAATATTTTTCATAAGACAACAATTGTACTATTTTTTTATAATACTAACAATTACAAAAACTTGAACTCCTTCTCCTCTTCCGAACGAAGTCATCCCTTCTCCTGTTGTAGCATTTATTCCTATATTTTTTATATCTGTTTCCAATATTGGAGCTAAACATTTTTTCATTTTATCTTCAATCGGAAGAATTTTTGGGACTTTTGCTTCAATAGATATTCCTATATTATTTATAATATACTTTGCTTCTTTCATGTGATTTACTGCAATTTTTAAGTATTCCTTACTATCTACAATTCCATTTTTGCACATATCATCTGCATAAGTAGAAAAATTTTTTCTACCCAAAGACTGCTCAATAGCTGCACATATTGCATGAACTACAACATCACCATCTGATAATCCTTTTAATCCTCTAGTTCCACAACTGGTTTCAATTCCACCCAAAACACATCTTTTACCATCTACAAAAGGATGTGAATCCTGTCCGATTCCTACTCTAATCATAAACATTTTGTAAATTATTTTTTTCTATTTAATATAACCTTTGCTAATTCCAAATCAATCGGAGTTGTTATCTTAAAATTATTATCTGACGCTTCTACTATCTTAACATTTTTTCCATAATTTTCAACAATTGAACAATCATCAGTACCCTCAAAGCCACTTTGAAACGCATATTCAAAAGATTCTTTTGCTAAATCCAATTGTATAGCTTGAGGTGTTTGCATATTCCACAATCCACTCCTATCAATAACTCCTTTTGAAAATTTGTTTTCATCAACCTTCCGTATAGTATCCTTTGTTTTATGAGCTACTGCAGCTGCACCATTATTTTTTGAACCTGTTATGACATTTTTTATTTCCTCAGAAGCTATAAATGGATTGGCACCATTATGAAATATAAGTGTGGCGTTTTTGATATCCTTATATTTTTTATACACAAATTTAACACCCTCGTAAGCTGATTGTTGCCTAGTATTTATACCACCAATAATTATACTAGAAATTTTTTTAAATTTATATTTATCTATAATTTCTTGCATATATTTAATCTCATTTTTTTTAGAGACTATGACAATTTCATCTACATATTCAGATAACTCGAAACTTCGTATTGCATAAGTGATAAGTGGCTTATTGTCTAATTCTAAAAATATTTTATTTTTACCAGCTTTCATCCTACTCCCAATTCCAGATGCTAAAATCAACACTACATTCATAAGAAATTTTACTAATTATAAATATATTGTACAATACTTTCATCGTAATCTCCAATAAAATTTAAAATAGCTATCTAAAGTTCCTCAGACCTATTTTTTGCGGAAGTTATAACCTCACTTAAAGATTGACTAATCTTATTTTTTTTAAATGTTTTCAGTCCTGCTTCAGTTGTGCCTCCCTTGCTAGTTATCTTTTTTATAAGTTCTTCTATACTATTATCATAACAATTTTTTTCTAAATATTTTTTAGTTCCTGATAGTAAGTTTATTATCATTTCATTTACTTTATCCTCACTTACCCCCAACTCCTCAGTTCTAAATTTAAATGTATCCAAAACTTCGAGTATAAATGCTGGGCCACTTCCATAAAGTGCTGTAAACAAATCAAAATCTTCCTCATTAATTTCAGCTATAACTCCCATTTTTTTTATTTCTGTCTTTACATTATGTACAATTTCATTATCACAATTTGCACAAAAAGCAGTAACAGATTCACCATATTCAATAGCAAGATTCGGCATTACACGTACAATACTAACATCATTATTCAAATAACTTTCTATAAAACTTATTTTTTTTCCTGCAATTATAGATACAATCAATTTATTTTCAAAATTTTCATTTGCAAGCTTTGTAAGTATTTCTGGTATAATCTGTGGTTTAACGCATAACCATATTACATCAGAAAATTCCACTAATTCATTTATAGAACTAACTAATTCTATATCTTTATATTTACTACTTTTGGATATATACTTAAAATTATTTTTTTTATTTTTTTTAAGACCTTTATGAATTGCCTTTGCCATATTTCCAAATCCTATAAAACCATGTTTCATAATTATATTTTAAACTTTGTAAATTTAATCTTTCCAACAAGTGCATCATTCAAAAAATTATCTTTTCCACCATTTACAATCCAAGTTTCTATGTTTTTATCTCTACAAATTTCCATAGCTTCAATTTTTGATGTCATGCCTCCAGTTCCTAAATCTGACTCAATATCCTCTACAAACTGAGTCAAGTTGTCTAATTTTGTGATATTCTCTATGAGCCTTGCATCATTATTTGTATTTGGATTACTATCAAAAAGTCCGTCAATGTCCGAAGCAATTACTAGCAAGTCTGCATCAACCACACTAGCTACAAGTGCTGACAATTTATCATTATCTCCAAGTATTATTTCTTCTATTGCTATAGTATCATTCTCATTCACAATTGGGATATAATTAAATTCCAATAGTTTATTTAACGTATTTCTAGAGTTAACTTTTGCCGTTTTATCCAAAAATTCCCTATTTGTCATAAGACATTGAGCAATATTTAATCCAAAGTTTTCAAAAATTTTCTCAAAAATACCAAATAATTTAGGCTGACCAATTGCAGACATTGCTTGCTTTGAATCAACCTTATTATCATATCCTTTAATATTTACAAACTGTTTTGCTGTTGCTATTGCTCCTGATGATACAATTATTATGTCGCATATATCATTAAGTTTAGAAATTTGTCTTGCTATATCTTCAATTTTTCCATAAGAAATCCTATTACCTCCTTTTGTGAGGGTAGAAGTACCTATTTTTAATACTATTTTTTTCTTCATATTTTTCATTTAACTCCTTATTTGTCCATTTCCCGATATATACCATTTATTAGTAACTAACTGATTAAGTCCTATAGGGCCTCTAAAGTGGAGCTTTTGCGTACTTATTGCAATTTCTGCTCCAAATCCCCATTGACCTCCATCAGTAAATCTAGTTGAAACATTGTGATAAACTGCTGCACAATCAACTATATCTTGAAACATTTTTGCATTATTCATATCAGATGAGATAATAGTTGCAGAATGTCCTCCTGAGTATTTATTTATAATCTCAGCTGCATTTTTTACATCGGAAGCTAAAGATAAATAAATTTTAGCAGATAAAAATTCTTCTCCTAAAATTTCATCTTCCATTACAAATTTAACTCTCCTATCCATATCACAAACCTTCTGACTACCTATAACCTCTATTTTATTCTTTATTAATTCTTCTATAAGAGTTTTTAACTTTGATTCTAAATCGTCCATTTTTTCATCCAATAAAACCTTGTCAAGTGCATTACATACACTTATTCTAGACTTTCCATTTAATATAATCTTAGTTGCCATATCAAAATTTGCAAATCTATCTACAAACAAAAAGTTATTTCCTCTTCCACTTACAAGCATTGGTAAATCTGTATTTTTTTTCACAAAATTTATAAGACCTGCTCCTCCTCTCGGTATGATCAAATCTACATTTTCCATATTTTGTTTTATCATTTCCTGAAATTCTTTTCTACTTAAATCAAGATATTTTACAATTCCTGTATCCAACCCAACACTTTCAAGAGATTCTTTCCATAAATCTACTAAAATTTTATTAGAATATCTTGCCTCACTTCCTCCTTTTAAAAGAACTTTATTTCCTGCTTTAAATGCAAGAATCGAAGCTTCTATCGTCACATCAGGTCTTGATTCATATATTATCAAAATATTTCCAAATGCAACGGATGTATTTTTTACCACCATTTTATTATCATGCACATATTCATATAAAATTTTTCCCTCAGGATCTTCAAATGTAATAGTTTTTTCCACTGACTCAATCATTCCGTCAATTTTATCCTCATTTATTTTCAACCTATCTAACAAAGACTCACTAATATTTTCACAATTTTCAATATCTTTTTTATTTTTATTTATTATTTCTTTCTTGTTTTCTTGAAGTAACCTTGCTAAATTTTTTAACACTTTATTTTTTTTGCTAGTTTTCATACATCTCTAATTAATTTATTTATAATAAAAAATCTACCTCACACACTGTTAACTCAGGGGTGAAAGTAGATTAATTTGAAAGCTCAACTATTTAATTTACATTAACATTTTTTATCACTCTAGTTATTGCAATCTTATTGGCTGCTTTTCTAAGTGACAAATTCTCTTTCTGTGCTAAATCTTTTATTTTATAAAAGGCGCCTACTATCCTTTCTTTTAACTTTCTATTCACTTCCTCAAGTGTCCAATGCTCTCCCTTTAAATTCTGCTCCCATTCAAAATATGATACAATCACACCTCCAGAATTTGCGATGAGTCCTGGTATAACACTAATTCCATTTGACTCTAAAACTTTTTCTACATTTGGCAAAATGGGACCATTTGCTAATTCCAATATTTTAGTAGCTCTTATATCTTCTACATTTTCTGAGTTAATAACACCACCAAGAGCAGCGGGGACTAGTAAGTCCACACTTAATTCAAGCAATTCTTCATTTGAAATTTTATCACCTTTCAGTGAATTAATCCTTCCTACTTTTTTACCATCTTTATACAACTCATCCATAATTTCAGTTATATTCAAACCGCTATCATCATAAACTCCACCAGATGAATCTGAAATTGCTACAACTTTATATCCATTTTCATACAATAATTCTGCCATAACTGCTCCTGCATTTCCAAAACCTTGAATTGCTACTGAAATATTTTTCTTATCTTCCGTATCTTTATATTCCTCATTAAGTAAATAAAATCCACCCATAGCTGTCGACTTATCTCTACCTTCTGAACCTCCATCAGCTACCGGCTTTCCTGTTATAAAGGCTGGTGACTTTTCTCCTGCAATTTTTTCATATTCATCAAGCATCCAACTCATAATTTCAGGATTTGTATTTACATCTGGTGCTGGAACATCTTTTTTTGGACCAATTGCATCAAATAACTCCCTTACATATCCTCTAGAAATTTTTTCTAATTCTACCTTTGAATATTTTTTTGGATTTATCCTAATACCTCCTTTTGCTCCACCGAAAGGCAATCCTGTTACAGAAGTTTTTAACATCATACCAAAAGCAAGTTCAGATACTTCGTCCAAATCAACGTCTTGATGAAATCTAATTCCTCCTTTTCCTGGACCTAAATTTAAATTATACTGAACTCTGTAAGCTGTAATTATTTCTATACTTCCATCGTCCTTCACTATAGGATAATTAACTTGAAATACTTTTTGTGGATGCTTAACAAGTAATAATTCTACCTTACTCATAACTCCTTGTTTTTTTATGTTTTCAATTTCAATTTTGCAATTATTACAAAATATCAATTCATTTTCTGAATAAACCATATTTTTATTTACTTTTTTAATACTCATTACATATACATAATACTATCTTAATCATAATAAATCCATACATTATGATATTATATGAATTTTACTTTTTTTTCAAACTCTTTTTAATTTCTATATAAGCTAATCTAAACGATTTACCATCATTTACTAAATCATAAACATCTTCAGTAACAAATAAGTCTTTAGTCATAGCTTTCCTTAAATTTTCTTTATTAAAAATTAAATTTTCAGTAACCAATGTCAATACTTCAATAATTTCATTTAAATTATCCACTTGTTCTACAAAAATTTCCTTCGTAAGTTGAACATCTCTATTATATCCAGATATAAGTTGGATACATATATTTTGCAATTCAGCTTGAGCTGAAAAATATCTATTCATCCTACCTCTTGCAATTTCTAGTACATCATAATTTCTTTTCTGAGGCATTATTGAACTTCCTGTAGTAAAATTCTCTGGTAATGATACAAACTCAAATTCTTGCATAGTAAACAAAAGCATATCATTTACAAATCTAGACAAAATTAAAATTGAAGGTGCATATGTTTGTAAAAATTGATTTTCGAAATGCCCCCTAGAAATTCCACAATACATCGGGTTTCTTTGCACTTTTTTAAATCCCAGTTCATTACTTGTAAAATCTTGATTATTGTCAAAATTTGTAATTCCAAATCCACTAGCTGATCCCAGGGGTGACTGATTTAATAACTCATCCAGTGCTTCAAAAAATGGTTTTTGATCACTGAGTGCAGCAGAAAAACTTCCAAGCCACATAAAGACATCAGATGGCATTGCTTTTTGTGCGTGAGTATATCCTGGCATTTTTAGATTTCTATTATTTTTTGCTACAGAATTAAACACTTTTTGTAAATTGTCTAGCTTTTGAACAATTTTTTTAGATTCCTCTTTCATATACAATCTAAGCATTACTAAAGCTTGATCATTTCTACTCCTTCCAGTATGAATCTTTTTTCCGATCTCTCCATACTTTTCTGTCAAAAACTGCTCGATTGCAGTATGTCCATCTTCCTGTTCTTGAGTTATATCAAATTTTCCTTGCTCCCAAAGTTCTAAAATTTCATCCAATCCTTTTATTGCATTTTTATAATCTGCATCTGATAGTATCTTTTTTTCTTTTAACATCTTTGCATGAGCCTTTGAAGCTTTTACATCGTACGACAATAATTTTCTATCAAGCAAATAATCATTTCCTATTGTAAATTTCTCCACAACAGGATGTAATCCATTGTCTATTTCCCATAATTTCTTTTTTGTCATATTTATATATTAAATCAATAACAACTTTTATTTTTTAAAATCAAATGAATTATAAGCAGTTTTTTGTGCTAAATTCCATATTTCTATAAATCCTGCAGAAGAATTCTGGTTAAATTTTGAATTTTTATCAAATGTTGCTAAACTCTCATCAAATAATGAATATGGAGAATCAAGTGAAACTATAGTGCAATTTCCTTTATATAGCTCAACTTGAACATTTCCTGTAACCTTTTTATTTTGAGAATCTTGATATGCAATAATATGTCTCATCACAGGATCAAACCACTTAGCAGCATACGCAAGATATGCCCATTTTTGATCTATTAAAGTCTTAAATTCATTCTCTTCTCTAGTTGATACAAGCATTTCAAGCTTTTTGTGAGCTGAAACAAGAATATGTGCTGCTGGATTTTCGTATATTCCACGCACTTTAAGCCCTACAAATCTATCCTCTATAAGATTAAAATATCCAACACCATGACTTGCTCCAATAGTATTACATTTACTCACAATTTTTGAAAGTTTCATTTTTTCTCCATTAACAGCAACAGGAATACCTTCTTTAAATTCTATATCTATTATTTCACTTTCATTTTTTGCCTGTTTTTGTGTTTTACACCACTTCAATATATTTTCTATTGGTGGCACAAGTCTAGGGTCCTCTATTTCTCCTCCTTCTCCTGTATTTCCCCACATATTCTCATCATAAGAATATGGACTTTTAGATGTTTGAATTACTGGAATATTATTTTTCCTTGCATATTCAATCTGTTCATTTCTACCCATTGACCATTCTCTAACTGGAGCTATAGTTTTAATTTTTGGATTTAATGTGGTTATATAACCCTCAAATCTCACCTGATCATTTCCTTTCCCTGTACAACCATGTGCTATAACTTCACAATTATACTTTTTTGCCATTTTTACAGCTATTTCTGATATTATGACTCTACCAAGTGGAGTAGAAAGTGCATAACCTCCTTGATAATCAGCATTAGCCTTTATTGCACTAGATAAAAGATCATCTGCAAATTCCTCTTTTGCATCATAAATAACTGCGTCACTAGCTCCTAATTTTATAGCCTTCTCTTTTATAATATCTAAATCATCAGCTGTTTGTCCTATATCAATTGTTAATGCTATAACCTCAGACTTATATTCATCCTGAATCCACTTTAGCATTGTAGAAGTATCTAATCCTCCCGAATACAATAATAAACATTTTTTAAATTCTCCTTTTTTTGCTTCATGTGAAGCAATTTTCTTATAACTAGTTACTGATTTCATAATATTATAATTTATCTAATAAAAAACCCACTTTAATAAAAAGTAGGCGAAATTCAACAAAACAAAAACGCCCGTCTATATGCGACGTGGAAACAAACCCTTAATCATTGTATTTCGCTTATTCATAATTCTATTATACAGTTAATTCTCCAAAATGTAAATAAAAGACCTTTTACAAGAGTGCTTTAAGGAAATACTGCAAAACTAATTATTAGTCAAAATTAAAAAATAAATTTAAAATATATTTTCAGTAAGCGATATTTGTAAGGTTTTTGTAAATTGTATTTTGAGAAAAATAACATTTTTTAAAGTTTTGCAAACATTACTTCCTTAACCTCATCAACAATTCCGTCTATATCTATATATAGTTCTTTTACACCAGTTTCCACATTTACTATGAATACCGCTATATGAATCACTATTTTTTTTAATTACTATAGCAACTTTTTTACCATCTCAAGTAAAATTTCCTTTACCTTTTCCAAATGTTATATCATCATATCTACTAAGATCCTCTACCTGTGTAATTGTATCATTTGCTACATGCCATTTTCCTATTGCTTTACTACTAGTATCAACATAATGCATATATTCTGACTCAGTCATACTCCACCTAACTCTACTTCCAGGTTTATCTCTAGTAAATAAAACTTCATAAGTTTCTCCATCTAACCATACATCTTGAGAGATTCTATCAAGAAAAATCATACCTTCATCATTATTCCACGGTTGTCTTTTTGAATATCCATATCTCAATTGTTCATCTGGACATACTTCTCCTAAAATATATATACCTTACATCATAAAACTAATTAATTACAGTATTATTTTTTAATTATTTTTATACCTCTTATACCAAAAATAATCAAACAAATAATAAATATTTTCAAAAAATAATGACTATATAAATCCATGAAATCTCTGGTCATCGGTGTTATATTACCAAAAATAAGATGAATTATTATACTAAAAGGTAATGTTAAAAATACCCAATTTAATCTAGGAACTTTAATATTAATTTTTAAAAATATTTCTGATAATCTATTAGAAAGTAAATATATTCCTCCTAAAGCTAAAATTAAATCAAAAATAGCATAATTAAAAATAGTAACTTGTCTCAAAAATTCTAATACATTCATACTTTTATCATTATTTTACTCACAATCTCTTTTTAACTTTTTAAAAAAGTCATGTTTTATCTATAAAATATTAATTCCTATTTACGTACTTGTTTAAGAAATCTGCTTATACTACTTATATAGAATACATACTTTAATTTAAAAACTGTATAAACTCTGAACAAAAAATAAAAACTACCTACACTTTACAAATTTATTTTTACTCACACAGAGCGTGGAAAATCGTTGCAAAATCAACCCTTTGTGCGCAAAATGCGACTTTTGCAGAACTTAGTTCTGCTCGCAATTCTGCCGTTTCTAACAAAATCAAAGGCGGAAGGGACAGGATTTGAACCTGCGGAACATTGCTGCTCACACGCTTTCCAAGCGTGCGCTTTCAACCACTCAGCCACCCTTCCATAATTATTACTATAACATAGTTTAAACAAAAATTGAAAATAAGTTATTTTAATCTATAATCAGTGATTTATTTCATTCTTCTTCTGCAAGTTTCCATAAGAACTATTTGTTAGAATTACTATCATTATTTACTTTATTGATAATTTTTATTAGTTTTTTCTATCCATTTACCTTTTTCTTTGATAAGAGCTACCAATTCATCTATTGCCTCATCTTCTGGCACACCTCTTTTTATTAATTCCTTTTTATAATATAAACT
This sequence comes from Candidatus Moraniibacteriota bacterium, assembly GCA_947311515.1. Taxonomy (GTDB): domain Bacteria; phylum Patescibacteriota; class Minisyncoccia; order Moranbacterales; genus JALWEZ01. Next base: position 50,020 of record CAMZLB010000025.1, read on the forward strand.
TATTTCTCCAGGTTTTCCACCCACATAACCAAAGTCCGCATCAGCCATTTCCCCAGGTCCATTGACAATGCAACCCATTATAGCAATTCTGACACCTTTCAGATGACCCATTATCTCCTTTATTTTATTTGTGACAATCTCTATATCATAAAGTGTTCGCCCACAAGATGGACATGAGATAAATTCTGTTTTTGTTATTCTCCTCCTAGTTGCTTGCAAAATAGAATAGCAAACTGGAATTTCTTTTTCTGGCTCTTCTGTGAGAGAGACTCTTACGGTATCTCCTATTCCATCAAGTAATAAAGTACCAATTCCTATAGTAGATTTTGCTCTTCCATCTTCTTTATTTCCTGCTTCAGTAACACCTAAATGTATTGGATAATCCATTCCCTCTTTTTCCATTCTTTCATCTAATAATCTATTTGCATTTATCATCATGATAGGATCTGATGACTTTAGCGCTACAACCATTTGATGAAAATCATGCTTTGCAAAAATTCTTAAATATTCCATAGCACTCTCTACCATACCTTCTGCTGTATCTCCATATTTACTCAAAACTCTATCCGATAGAGAACCATGATTTGCACCTATTCTTATTGGCTTTCCTGCTTCTTTCAGTGCCTTTATAAAATCAATAAGACCTTCTTCTACTCTTTTTAATTCTTGTTCATATTCTTCATCAGTAAGGATGTTATCTTTTTGTAACTTTTTATCAAATAAATTTCCTGGATTTATCCTTATTTTATCCGCCCACTTAAGAGCTTCATAAGCTGCAGCTGGCACAAAGTGAATATCTGCAATAAGTGGTATGTTGCAATTATATTTTTCTTTTAAAAGTTTTTTTATTTCCCCTATTGCTTTTGCATGCTTGGGTGTCGGTGCTGTTATTCTAACTAATTCAGAACCCTCATCCACACAACGAAGAACTTGTAAAACTGTTGCGTTGATATCCATAGTATCTGTATTTGTCATAGTTTGGACACGAATCGGCTCATCTCCTCCAATTCCCACACTACCAACATTTACAACTCTTGATTTTCGTCTTTTGCTCTGAACTTCTTTAAACATAACATTATACTTAGAATATTATTTTCTTATTATTAATAATAAGGTTATATATAAATATTGTCAAAGTATCAATACCATAACATACTTAATAAAATGCATTTTTAATATGTTTAATCTCTATCTTTTTTGAATTTTTAATAAAAATTACACTTACAATGTCAAGTCTCACATTTGAATTCCATAATTCTTTTTCTTTTATGTAACTCTCAGATACTTTTTGAATTTTTTTAAGCTTTACATGCGTTACTTGTTCTTCTGGTAAAATATCTCTTATTTCCGATAAAGTTCTAGATTTAACCTCTACAAAAACTATAGTATTATTTTCTTTTGCTATTATATCTATTTCACCAAGTCTTTTGCCCTTTTTATTATACCAATTTAGCTCAATAATTACATATCCTTGTTTTTGCAAAAAATAAACTGCTTCATTTTCACCAGCTCCACCAATTCCTCTTTGATTTGATTTTTTTGACAAAAAATTAAACATTTAATTATTCAATATTCAAAACTAAACCTCTATTTCATCACCAGGACCTGGTATAACCACATCTAAAGCATTATTTAATTCTATTAATTTTTGCTTAAGTCCAATTGCCTGCTTTGAATCAGCATGTACTATTACTACTTTCTTTACATCCTTTGTAGCTTCAATATTTGCGATTAAATCATCTCTATCTCCATGAGCGCTATATCCTTTTATGTTTTCAATTTTTGCTTTAACTTTGACTCTATCTCCAAAAATTTTTACCTCTGACTTTTTTTCTATTAAATCCCTGCCTAAAGTGTATTCAGCTTGATATCCTACGATAAGTACTGTGTTTCTTTCATTCTCAAGACCATGTCTTAAATGATGCTTTACTCTACCAGCCTCACACATGCCAGAACCCGCTATTATAATACAAGACTTTGAATATTTATTTAATTTTTTACTCTCATGTACAGATTTTGTATGAGTTAAATTTCTGAATGAGAATGGATTTTGTCCTCTATCTACAAAAAACTCATGCGTTTCTTCATCAAAATCATTTAAATGTTTTCCGAAAATTTTAGTAAAATCTGTTGCAAGCGGTGAATCCACAAACACTGGAATACGAGGTACCTTTTTTTGATTGTACAATCTATGTAAATCATAAAGAAGCTCTTGAGATCTTTCTAAGGCAAAACTTGGAATTATAAGCCTACCTTTTCTCTTATGTACATCATTTATAACCTTAGCTAAATCTTCCCTAGTGTGTAATTTTCGTTTGTGTAATCTGTCTCCATATGTTGCCTCTGTGATAAAAACATCTGCACTAGGAATATTTACAGAATCTTTTATTATTTTTCTATTTCTACTACCTAGATCTCCTGTAAAAGCAATTTTTTTACCTTCTGCTTCAATTTGGATTTGTGAACTCCCTAATATATGACCAGCATTATAAAAGGTTATATTAGCCACGTCTAAAATTCTAAATTTTTCCTCTCGTTTTTTTGTAACAATAAACTTAAGCATCCTCTTAACATCACTTTTATCATAAAGAGGTTCTAAAACTTCTATTGATTCATCAAAAATAGCTAATTTACTATAATATTCAAAATCTTCTTGTTGCACATGAGCCGAGTCTAGAAGAAGCGGTTCCAATATTTCTGCTGTTCCTTCTGTTGTGTAAATTTTCCCAACAAAACCTTCTTTTACTAATTTTGGCAAAAGTCCACTATGGTCAACATGAGCATGTGATAATACAACAGCATCAATTTCATTTGCCTTAAATGGCAATTCTTTATTTAACTTATAGACAGTCTTCCAGAATCCTTGATGCAATCCACACTCCAATAAAATTTTTTTATCCTTTATGGAAATTATATGCTTTGAGCCAGTAACTCCACCAACTGCTCCATGAAATGTTATCTTCATAATATTATTTTATTTTATATACTTATCATATTAACATAATCTTGCTTTATAGTGTATAATTAAAGTACTATTATTTATATAATTACATCTATGAACAAAAATACAATATCACCAAAAGAACTTAATGATTTACTGAAAGAAAAAAAATCTAAAGTACTATGCATTGACCTAAGAACTGAAGATGAACATAACTTTTCTCACATACCTGGAACAATTAATATTCCGCTTGATCAACTACAAAATCATTTATCAGAGCTAAAAGGATATGATAAAATAATTTTACAATGCACAAGTGGAGCGAGGTCTCAATTTGCATGCAATGTACTACCTGCAAATATAAAATGCCACACACTAAGTCTCGAAGGCGGAATTACTAAATGGGAAAGCGATGGATTTAATGTGAAATATAAAGGAAAATCTAGAATTTCCCTCATGCGACAAGTATTTTTGATTGCTGGAGTATTTATATTATCTGGTCTTTTATTTTATAATATAACACATAATGTTTGGTATCTACTTTTACCCTTATTGGTTGGAATTGGACTTACATTTGCAGGAATCACTGGACAATGTCTCATGTCAAAACTACTTATAAAAATGCCTTGGAATAGAAATTAAATCGTACTTAAAGATTTATATAAAAAACTTAATCTCATTAAAAAATTTAACGTGTCTTCGTACATATAAGCTCACACTCAAGATTTAATAAAGATAACTTATTTAAATAATAAAATTTTAATATTGAACGAAGACATATCTGAATGGAAAAATCAAGATTATATCATATAGTGTGAAAAAGTTCCACATATTCATAGCAAGACAAATATTTCTATTTATTGAAACTATATTTATTTTTGAATTATTCTTATATAAATTAACAGCCATTATCTTCTTTTTAACACCTTTACTACTAATTACTATAGAGCTGATACAAAGAATAAAAAATACATATTTACACGCATACTACTCAAAATATCTTGGAATAGACAGAGATATTTTGTATTATATTTTAAGTATACATAAATAAAATTAACCTTATGTGATAAAAAACTACACTTAGGAAGATTAAAAAATATCAATAAACTAAGTTAAGTAGATATTAAAAGAATAACTTTACATCCCTAAAAACATTTGAGAAGATGTTTTTAGATTTTTACTCCTTGTTATAAATATCACTAATTTTATGACGAATAGTAATTATAACATCGTAACTCTTTGCACTTCCTCCAATGTCGTTGTTCCTTGCACAACCTTTAGTGCAGCATCTTGTTCCATAGTGAGCATACCTGACTCTATAGCAGATTCCAATATTTCGGAAAGCATAGCACCTTGCGAAATTAATCTTCTAATAACATCATTCATCACAAATACCTCTGAAATAACACTTCTACCTTTAAAGCCTATACCGTTGCATTTACTGCATCCATTTGCTTTGTATAACATATCAACCAATTGCACATCTATATCAACCTTTTTAGAAATACTTTTTAAAACCCTGTCCAATAATTCCTGCTCTTCTTTTGATGGTTTGATTTTTTCTTTACAGGAACATAATTTTCGCACCAATCTCTGTGCAATAAATGCATTTACCGATGTTATTATATCATCAGTTCTAACTCCTAGATTTATAAGTCTTTGTATTGCACCAACTGCATTGTTTGTGTGTAATGTTGATAACAGTAAATGACCAGTCAAAGAAGCATCTACTGCAATACTAGCCGTTTCATTATCACGAATTTCACCAATAAGTAATATATCTGGATCTTGACGAAGTAATGCACGAAGAGCCTTTGCAAAAGTATATCCTTCTTCTTTATTAATTTGTGTTTGCAGTATTCCATTTAATTGATACTCTATAGGATCTTCTACAGTTATTATTTTTACACTCGGTTTATTCAATTTATTTAAAATACTATACAATGTTGTAGTCTTACCTGAACCAGTTGGTCCAGTGTTCAGAATCATTCCATAAGGCTTTTCTATCTCCTTTATGATTCTGTGCATATTATATTCTCTAAAGTCCAATTTTGTTATATCAAGTGCTGTATTTTTCCTATTTAAAATACGCATCACGACAGTTTCACCAAATCCCCCAAGTATAATTGAAACACGTATATCCATTCTATTATTCTTTTCTCCTTCAATTTCTTGAGTTATGGAAAATCTACTATCTGAAACACCTTGCCTAATCATTGTTTGAATATTGGATAAATCCTTTATTTTACTGATTAAAATTGGATATCTTTTTAATGGAATAGTTGCAATTGTTTGAAGTACTCCATCAATCCTCATTCTAATCAAAACTTCATTTTGTTGTGGTTCTATATGAACATCACTACTTCTAAGAAGTAGTCCGTATGAAAAAATAAGTTGCAATAAATTATTATTATCTATATTTTTTATTCTATCCAAAATGCTATTTTTATTTTCAGAATTTTCTATTGCAATATTTTGATTTTCTAAATTTATAAAAATATTACTAGATAGCAATTGTGAAGTTAACTTATCATATAATTCACCAATAATATCACCCTCGGAAGTAACTCTCCATATTTCATCGAGTGACGTAATTCCATTTAATGATTTAATAACTCCATCCTGCGTCATAGTAACAAATCCTTCTTCAAAAGCAGTCTTCATCATTTCAGTTTCACCTGCCATATTTAAAATCAATTCTTCAATCTCTGGACTAATCGAAAAAACTTCAAAAATACCTATTCGCCCCTTATATCCAGTGCCATGACACAAATCACATCCCTTAGGTCTATATAGTAATTCTATTTCAGTAGGAATATTCATTTTTGCTTTAGGAGATATAAGACCAATCATTCTCATTATAGAATCCTTTGTCTCTTGTGCAGGAACATAAGACTCCTTACAAGAGCATAGTTTTCGAACTAATCTTTGAGCCATAAATATGTTTGTAGCTGGAGAAATTAGAGTCGGTCTAATTCCTAATTCTGTCAATCTAGCTATAGTTGCTATTGCATTATTTGTATGTAGCGTAGAAAACACTAGATGCCCTGTTAAAGCTGCATTAACAGCAATATCAGCAGTCTCATCATCACGAATCTCACCAACTAATATAATATCAGGGTCTTGTCTTACTATAGCCCTCAATCCTTTGGCAAAAGTAAAATTTTTATTTTTAGAAATTTCTGTTTGCACTATCCCGTCTAATTGATATTCTATAGGATCTTCAATCGTTATAATCTTTACTTCTTCTGATTTAATGTGATTTATTATAGTATACAAAGTCGTAGTTTTACCAGAGCCTGTTGGTCCTGTTGTAAGAATCATTCCAGTATTTTTTTGAATACTTTTAGACACATCATCAAAAGCTTTTCCCTCTAATCCAAGGTCATAAATTGATACATTTATACCTCTACTATCCAAAAGACGCATAACTATACCCTCCTTTTTTCCTGGAATAATGGAAACACGTACATCCATATCTACCTCATTTACTGTAAATGAAAAATGTCCATCTTGAGCTTTGTCTCTAACATTAATTCTCATTTTACCCATAAGTTTAATACGTGAAACTATCAATTTATATATTCTAAATGATATATGTATCACATCGCGAAGCACTCCATCTGTCCTATACCTAAGTCTTACTTCTTCTCTCTCTGGTTCAAAATGTATATCACTTGCACCTAAAGAAACCGCTCCTGCAAAAATTATATCTAATATTTCAGTAGTTGGTAGTGTATTTATACTATTATTTAATTTTAATAATCTTCCAAGTCCTTGTTCGAATTTTTCCAAATCACTTCCAGATAAATTAATTTTAATAGCATCTAATGTCTCCAATAAAAATACATTTTCATATTGACTAAGTGCATGCTCCAATGATGATGGCGACACAATTACAACACTTACCTTCCAACCAAGATTTTCCTCCATGTTATAAATAAACTCCAAGAAATTTTCTGTTGATGGGTTAGAAGTTGCTATTTTTACACGCTTACCACTTGAATGTATGATTGCAGCCCTTGCTTTTCTAGAAACTTCTTCCTTAAGCTTATACAAATCATCCACATTTAATGGTATTATGTGTAAATCTAGATAAGGAAGTCCTAATTCTTCAGCAAATCTAGCAGCATGTTCCTCTTCACTTTTTGACTTTAATTTATCTAATCGAATTTCTATTTCATCCGAATGACGCTTTTTAGATTTTTCTTGTGATTCAATTACGAGTGGCATAATTTTTTTATTAATCGTGTATATCTATTTTACCACATATAAACAATAATAAAAAAATATTATTCAAAAAAGTTTGGATATTTACTACACACTTAGAATTTCAACAATTTTTTCCCTACCTTTTTCTACTGTATCAACATCTAGTACTATGTAATTTATATCTGATTCAGATACAGCTAATTCTACTACAATACCGCCAGTTTTTGATGTATCTATCATAGCCTTTATTTTATCTTTTTCCTCATAGATTATCACAAACACCTTTCCTGATGATTGATTTTGTTTAATCTTTTCTATTAAATTTGATAAATATTGTACACCAGTCCCCGTTTTTTTGAAATCGGTTTCAGAAAGTGTAGTGGTTATGATTGACTCATCTACTGTTTTTTGTAAATTTTTTAAAGCACGTCCCCATAGCTTAATAAATCCAATAGATTGAGTCTTATAAAGATTTATAATTATATCTTGCTGATTTGCTCCAGCGTCTATCATATCACCTGCATAAGAAAGTGCTTTTGGTGTCGTTCTTTGTGATCGAAAACTGTCAGTTGCAACAATAATACCACATAGAAAACATTGTGCAATTTTAGAATCTAAAATATTTTCAAATTCATTTTCAAACAAATTAAGAACAACCTCTGATACTGATGAACTAGTTAACTTTACAATATTTAATTGTCCAATATTTTCATTAGAGCTGCTATTATCAATATTTATAATAGGAATGTCAAAAAAAATATCAGGCATGCTTTTGAATATCCCACCAGAAGATTCCTTATTATTCAGTCCTATTGCAATCATTAAGTCATAGGGGAAATCAGCAAGACCAAAGGAGAAGTCTCTAGAATCTATTATTCCTTTTTCAGGAGTTATTTTTATATTCAATTTATCCTCTAATTCTTCAGTTTTAACATTTATTATTTTATTATGTTTCGTTTTAAATGTAACAATAAAATCACGTGAACCACTAAGGGTATCAATCACCTTTTCTGGAGTAGGAAGGAATGAATATAATTTTGCAGATTGACTTGGATTAGAAAATGCAACAGTCACATTTAAGCCGACTTTTTCCAATAAGTGCGCTAAACCAAAACCAGCTCCAATTTCATCACCATTTGGATTTTCTGAAAGAACTATTAAAATATCTTTATTAGAATTTAATAATCTTTCAAATTGCTCTTGTTTTGTCATGGACATAAGTTCAAATCTATCAACTAAGTAATAAATAATATTACCAAGTATAAAGACTAATGTCAAGAAAATGCCAAATTGATACTTGAGTTAAATTAGAATTTTCATAAACTCCATAAAATACATTCGTGGCAACCTAACTATTAACAATATAAATATCCAAAACACACTTTTGCTATATTTTATACTCGTCTCTTATCTATTTTGATACCTTATAAAGATTCTTTAAATTTTTCTATTTTATTAATATTTATAACACCATTCAAATACATTCTTACTACTATTACAAAACCTGAATTATAGTATCTATAAACATATTACAAATAGCTTACAAGCAATTCCATACACACCTCAACCTTATCATGATAACTTTCTTCTTTCGATTTCATGACTTATTTTCAATTAGATTTTGCAAGTTGCACAAAAAATCTAATCAATAGATTAAGTAGAAATTTCAATTTAAATATAAAAATTTTATTATTTCCTTATCAATTCTATATTTCTTATAACTACATCTTTCATAGGCTTATCAGCAAATCCTATCTCTACATTTTCAATATCACTAACTATATTCATTCCGTTTGTTACTTGTCCAAAAAGTGAATAAGATGGTGGTAAACTAATACCATTATCGCCTGATACTATAAAAAATTGACTACCATTTGTATCAGGCCCTGCATTTGCCATAGCTATTGAACCAAGTTTATACTCTCCTGCATTTGGAAGTTCGTCTTCAAATTTATATCCAGGTCCTCCAGTTCCAGTTCCAGTTGGATCACCTCCTTGAATCATGAACCCCTTTATAACTCTATGAAAAATAACATTATCATAAAATCCTTTGTCTGCAAGTGTACAAAAATTTGAAACAGTTATTGGTGCCTTTTCTGGAAATAGCTCTAATTCTATAGTTCCTAGATTTGTTACAATGTTAGCTCCTTTACAATTTTCTGCAAATTTCATATCTATTTGCTCTGGTACATTACTCATATTTTTTTTATTAATTAATTTATTATCTATCTTATTTATTGCATCTTGAATTTCTTCATTTCGTGTATCTACTAATTTTTCAACATTCTTTGCTTTTTTGTGAGCATTTCCCAAAACTTCTATATATCCACTTGACTTTTCTTCTTTTTTTTCAGTAACTTCTGTTTCTGTGTCGCTACATCCACTAAAGATTACTACTCCTACTAATACAGCAATAGCATAAAACCTATTCATAATTTATTTTATTTATTTTTTAAACAATATTCAACTTAAAGAATGTCTATAAAGCTTCTAAAAAATTATTAAAATTGAATATGTATATATAATACAAAAAAATATACTTTATTGCAACATTACAAAACGTCCACGCTCATGCCAACTAAATGAAATATTTTTTGAATACTCTGGAATGCTACTTTGAATTTGTTCAGGCCATTCTATTAAAATCAAGCTATTTGAATCATTTATCATATCCGAAAAACCAATACTATCTGTATCTTGACTAGAAATTCTATAAGCATCTATGTGATATATAGTTTTAATATTTTTATTATTTAAATCATATTGATTTACAATAGTAAATGTTGGACTAGTAAAAGGACCTATGGCACCAAGACTTTTAAGAATTCCTTGTACAAAAGTAGTTTTTCCAGTACCTAGATCACCTGTAAATGTGTAAATCTCTCCGCCAGTAATATTACTTGCAACCTTACCTGCCAAATCATACATTTCCTCAATATTTTTCAAAAAGTAATTTTTCATATGTATATATTATGATAAAATAGTTCAAAAATCAAATTTACTTCAAAAAGTTCACTGTATAATTAGGCAAGTAATCTTTTTCATAATTTATTTTTATATCAATTATATGATATTTTTTTTGACTCTCCTCACGTTGAAAAAAATTTAATGTATAAAATTTACCAAGTAATGAATTCATATAATTAAAAACCTTATTAAAGAAACTTCTATCCTCATTAAGATAAACATTATCCGAAGTTTCTTTGTTTTTCATCAATAACTTTATACGATCTTTTTCATTATCATTAGCTAACGCGGATAAGACTATATCTTTACTAATAAATTCAGAAAGCTCCCTTTGTTTTTCTGAGTTAGTGATTATCTGTGGAATTTCCCAAATCCAACCTCTTTCTGTTTTTTTATATACACCTCCAGATGGAATTGATAAATTTTCATTATAATTATATTCTTTTTTATAAACAGCCTCTCCGTCTGGTGCTCTAAGCTCTACTACACCACCTTTATTTGGCAAAGATATTGCACTATATTTAGTATAAATTTTCTTTATTTTTCCAGATTTCAACTTAAAATCTTTTCTAATTGGATGATTAACTAAATGTTTTTTATCTTTTCCTGTAGCTATACTCCAATCATCAAATTTTATAGTTTTTTTTGATTTATTTTTAATTATTATATATTCATTTCCAGAGTCTCTTCCTTTTGGATTTGCTGAGATCTCTATTATATTTACATTATAATTTGGATAATTTTCTACATTCACCCTAAATGTTTTTATAATTTCTTCTACATCATTACTTATTTTTATGGAACATTTATATAAACCATTTCTTTTATACTTATGAATTGTTTTTCTTTTGTAGCTCTTTTTTCCATCTCCGAAGTCCCATCTATATTTCAAGTCATCCTCACTAAAATTACTTTTTACTGAAAATTTTGATTTTACATTTTTATAAATTTCTTTATCAAATTTTAATTTTGAAATCATCAATTTTTTCTCAAATATATTTTTTTTATTTGGAGTTAAAATTTTACTAAATCTCCATTCAAAACCATTCCATCCATAAGAAATATTCTTTTTTGCCAATTTATAGCTCACACTAGACTTTTCTATTCCATTAGGGTCTGTCAAAACAACTACTTCTCCACCTGAATTATTAAGTGCAAATTTAAATTCATCTTTTTCAATAAGATAGTAACTTTTAGCTTTAATTACAGAATTATCATCAAATACATATTTACCATTCTTTGACGAGTCTCTAAGAATCCAATCTTTTAAATCTACCTCAAAATCATTTGGATTATAAAGTTCTATAAA
>CAMZLB010000026.1 GCA_947311515.1 Candidatus Moraniibacteriota bacterium
CACAAAACCCACAAAGCACCGTTGTGGCAAAATTCACGCCATCAAAAAAACGAGCTGAACATTATCAAAGTGAAGATGCTCTGGAAAAAGAGTTTATTAAACAACTCCAAGCTCAAGCTTATGAATATTTAAAAATCACTAAGGAAGAAAATTTAATTTTAAATCTAAGAAATCAATTAGAAAAATTAAATGATTATCAATTTACAGATAAAGAGTGGAAACATTTTTTTGATTTAGAACTGGCTAATTCAAATCAAGGTATTGTTGAAAAAACAACTACTATCCAAGAAGATCATATTAAAATATTAAAGCGTGACAATGGCACAAGTAAAAATATTTATTTGATAGATAAAAAGAATATTCATAACAATAGCTTGCAAGTAATAAATCAATACGCAACAGGAGACGGACAGCGGGCTAATCGCTATGATGTGACAATTCTTGTAAATGGTCTGCCTTTAGTTCATATTGAGCTTAAAAAAAGAGGCGTAGCAATACAAGAAGCATTTAATCAAATTAATCGCTATCAAAGAGAAAGTTTTTGGGCATCAAGTGGACTTTTTGAATATGTACAATTGTTTGTTATTTCAAATGGAACTCATACAAAATATTATAGCAATACAACTCGTTTTTCTCATATCAAAGAACAGAAAAATGGGGCAAAGAAGAAAGGTAAAAAATCAAGCAATAGTTTTGAATTTACTAGCTGGTGGGCGGATTATACCAATAGGCCTATTACCGACTTGGTAGACTTTGCAAAAACATTTTTTGCCAAACATTCATTACTCAACATTCTTACAAAATATTGTGTTTTTACAGCCGATAAACAGCTTTTAGTAATGAGACCCTACCAGATAGTAGCGACTGAAAAAATTATTAACAAAATTGAAGTAAGTGGTAACTATAAAAAATATGGAACCATCGAAGCAGGTGGATATATTTGGCATACAACAGGATCAGGAAAAACTTTGACGAGTTTTAAAGCTGCTCAATTAGCAAGCCAATTAGATGATGTTGATAAGGTTTTATTTGTTGTTGATAGAAAAGATTTGGATTATCAGACAATGAAAGAATATGATAAATTTGAAAAAGGTTCTGCAAATAGCAATACTAGTACCGCTAAATTACAAAAACAACTAGAAAATACAAATGCTCGTATAATTATTACCACAATTCAAAAATTAGACAGATTTATCAAAAAAAATAAAGATCATAGTATTTTCGATGGAGAAATTGTATTGATATTTGATGAGTGTCATCGCTCACAATTTGGTGATATGCATACCGCTATTACTAAATCATTTAAAAAATATTATCTCTTTGGATTTACTGGAACTCCTATTTTTGCGATAAACTCTTCTTCTGGAACTCATCCAGACCTTAGGACAACAGAGCAAGCCTTTGGAGACAAACTGCATACCTATACTATCGTTGATGCCATTGCAGATAAAAATGTTTTGCCGTTTAAGGTAGATTATGTTTCTACGATGAAAGAGGCAGAGGATATTGAGAATAAAGAAATTAATGATATTAATAGAAAGAAAGTACTTTTTGATCCAGAAAGAATTAGCGAAATTGTGAAATATATCCGTGAACATTTTAATCAAAAAACAAAAAGAAATAGTTTCTATAAAGTTAAAGAACGTAGAGTTGCTGGATTTAATTCTCTATTTGCCGTCTCTTCTATCGATATGGCAAAACTGTATTATGCAGAGTTTCAAAATCAAATGAAAGATTTGCCAAGTGATAAACAACTAAAAATAGCTACTATTTTTAGTTATGGGGCAAATGAAGAAGAGTCTGAAGATGGAATTATTGATGAAAACCCTGAAAGCACTGACGATCTTGATGTAAATTCAAGAGATTTTTTGGAAAATTCTATCAAAGATTATAATAAAATGTTTGGGACATCATATGACACTTCATCAGATAAATTTCAAAATTATTATAAAGATGTAAGCGAAAGGGTAAAAAATAGAGAATTAGACCTGCTGATCGTTGTTAATATGTTTTTAACAGGGTTTGATGCTACAACTCTTAATACTTTATGGGTTGATAAAAGCTTGAGATTACACGGACTAATTCAAGCTTTTTCTAGGACAAATCGTATTTTGAATAGCATTAAGACTTTTGGAAATATTATATGTTTTCGTAATTTAGAAAAAAGAACAAATGAAGCTATTGCTCTTTTTGGAGATAAAGAAGCAAGTGGTATTGTTTTGCTAAAATCTTATGAGGAATATTATAACGGCTACAAAGATGGTGATAAAGATATACGAGGATATAAAAACCTTGTTGAAGAGTTACAAAATAAATTTCCTATTGGAGAGAGAATATTGGGCGAACAGAAACAAAAAGATTTTATTAAGCTTTATAGTAGAATTTTACGAGTGCGTAATATTTTGACTACTTTTGATAAATTTGCAGGAAACGAAATACTTACCGACCGAGATGTTCAAGATTATCATAGTTTATATATAGATTTATATAATAAATTTAGAAAAAGTGAAGATTCTGAAAAAGAAAATATTAATGATGATATTGTTTTTGAAATGGAACTTATTAAACAAATTGAGATTAATATTGATTATATTTTAACACTTGTTAAAAAATACCATGAAGACCATACTAAAAATAAAGAAATTTTAATTGATATTAACAAAGCAATAGATTCAAGTGTTGAATTAAGAAATAAAAAAGATCTTATCGAGCAATTTATTGCATCTCTTGAGATACGATCTGTAGTAAATGATGATTGGCAAAAATTTGTTGAGAAAAAGAAAATTGAAGAACTTGAGCGTATTATTGAGGAAGAAAATCTTAATAAAGAAAGGGCATATAATTTTATAGAAAATGCTTTTCGTGATGGTTCTGTAAATAGTACTGGTGGGGCTATTACTAGAGTTTTACCACCAATCTCAATGTTTACGAGAGATAATAAACGAGGTAAAAAACGAGAAGTTGTACTTAAAAAATTTAGAAGATTTTTTGAGAGATTCTTTGATATTTCTAAGCGTAGTTTTTGAAATAAATATCCTAAGAATAAACACTCTAACAAAGAATACAAGAGTTTTTGAATTAGAATAATAGTTTAGAAATGGTATAAGTAGTTTTGTATGTAATAAGTGTAATAAAAAAATATATGTTTAATGATAAAAAAAATTCAAATAAGAAAAATGATAGGAATGCTGATGATGATACTGTATCAAGTAATCAAGCTGTATTAGAATCAATAACTGCTATAAGTGAGCAATTGAAATTAATACAAGAAGATAAAAAGAATCAAGAAAAAGAAAGTAGCAAAAAAAATGCAAAAAATAATGTTATTCCTTGGATTATTCTAATTATTGGAATTGTGGGCATTGGATTTTATAGTTTCAGGTCTGGTTTGGTAACTGAACCACAGATTAGAGATATTAAAAATAAAGTTGAAGCAGAAGGATCGCGTGCAATGTCACTTCTAAAATTAAATCCAAATGATATAGAGGTACTTGCAAAGGCGATAAATAAACAAAGAAATATTAATGCTGAATATGAAAAGCTTTTTGTAGATATAGCAGATAAGACGAATGAAAATAAAAGAGAATTACAAATAGTTTTTGAAAAATTAAACAGACAAGAGGAGATGTATAAACAAAAAATAGTTGATAATAATAATTTTTTGATTAAGCAACTTTCAGGTCAAATAGAAGCTTTGGAGAAACAAAATTCTGAGTTACTTGGTACGGAAATTGATAGTATTTCAGTAAATAAAAAACAAGTTACTGAAAAAATAATTGTGCAAGACGTTGTAAATATCAGTAATCAAAAACCTACAAAGAGTACATCTACACAAGGAAATGGATATATAAATGTAACTGAAGAAGCTGTACTGGGCAATATGAAAAATACACAAGGCTCAGAAATGCAGGAACTTTTGACTGAATCTAGATAGTTCACAAGTTACGAATGAATAAAAAAGTAAATGAGAAAGCACACAGAGCTTAATATTTTTTACAAGCTATATAAAGTATATAATTATTATTTTAAATATAATGATTGCATATTGCTAAAAATTTCCCTATTTTTACCATAAATTATTCAAATTTCGTCAGAATATCTCGATATTCTTCCTAAACTTTCATAATTTCTATTTAAAAATATGAAATTTAACAAAATCAATATATTTTAGATAGGTTCTAAAAAGTTTTTGAATAATAAGGGTGAAAATAATTTAAATTTAACTTTGAAAGATAAAAATTTTTATAAAGTTCCGTAATCTTCTTTGGATGGATATTTAAGGAAAATTTTGAGTATAGTAGCTATTGTTGGATATGTTCTTTAGTTATTTTAGTGCTTGTTACTTTGTAAGAATAGGTGATTTAATTATATTACTTCAAAAGGGTATTGTAATTTATTAATCTGTATAAGTTTTAATAATCATAAATTTTTTAAAAAAGTTGATTTATACAATGACACATATTAGATAATCTATTTCTCTAATGTTTACCTTATAGTTAACGTTAGAATAGGTTACATTAGTCTTATTTACAAAATGTATGCTTTTAAGGTCATTAAAAGTAAGGTTTAGTTTTTTTATTAAAGCTTCTTTAGTTGTCCAAATTTTATAAAAATTTAACCAGTTTTTTTTACCAAAAATTTTGTATTCTTTAGTAGAAAATATGTTCAATAATTCTTTAGAACGAGGTCTTATGTGTTCAATATCTATTCCAATAGGTTCAGTGGAAATAATTGCACTAAGATAGATAGTATTTGAGATAGTTTTATGAGATACTGACCAGTACAAATTTTTTAAAGGTTTAGGAGCTCCATTTTTAAAAGTTTCCAAAAATTTAACATTTAAGCAAGTGGACTTTTCAATTAATTTTATGATTAGATATCTACTAGCTATGCTTTCATCTTTTAGCTTTTTTATATAAATATTGCCAAAAAAGTTTTTAGCTTCTTGTAATAAATTTTTATCACATTCTTGTATTGTATAACTAAACATTCAAAAGATTTTTTAAGGCCTTATAATTTGTTTTGCCAGTACCTAATGTTGGTATTGTTTTAATTATTTGGATATCATTAATTTTTACTATATTGGAGATACCTAACTTTTGTAAGTGAGCATTAATCTCATCGATAGTTAAATCTTTTATAGAAAAACATGTTATAATAGGTTTATTATTCACTTCTTTAGCTTCTATAGCTAATGCAATTTCATCTTCATTTCCATATTTTTCAAGAAGGATAGACTCAATCATGGGTAAGCTTATCATTTCACCTCCAATTTTTACAAATCTTTTTAGTCGTCCTGTTATAAATAAATAGTTATCATTGTCTAAGTAGCCTAAATCTCCAGTTTTATAGTAGTTATTCCCATTTATTATTCTAAAGGGGGATTCTATATCTTTGTCTATATAGCCTTCAAAAACGCTATCCCCACTTACATATATCATACCTTCTTCCAATGCTAAGCATTTTTTCTTAGTGCTTAGATTTTCGATATAAATTTTTAATGTAGGAATCACCTTTCCGACACTTTGAAATTTAGGTTTACCATTAGGAGTTATGGATACTACTGGAGAACATTCTGTTATTCCATAGCCTTCTAAAATTTCACCATGTGGAACTTTCTTATTAAATGAATAAATTAAATCTTTTGGACAAGCCTCTGCTCCAGTCATAGTAACTCTTAGTGAGGATAAATCACTTTCTTTTGAGTTTTTTAGTATTATTTTTAGAAAGGTTGGTGCAGTTGGTAGTAGTGTAACGTTGCAATGTTTTATTATATTTTGTATAGCTAGGCCATCAGTTGGATTTGGTGAATAAACGGCTTTTATATCAGATATAAGAGGTAAAATAATAGTTGTGGTAAATCCAAAACTATGAAATGGAGGCAGTATGCCAAGTATTATATCATCACTTTTAGCTGAAAATATAGATAAAGTTCCATGTAAATCTTGTATTATATTTTGGTGACTAAGTGAAACTGCTTTTGGATTAGATTCACTTCCAGATGTGAACAATATAACAGCTGTTTTTGGTATAGATATATTTTTTAGTAATTTTGGAACTTTTGATATAAATAATCCTTTTAGTTTTGTGAAAAGGGTTAATTTTTCAATTTCATCCTCTAAGAATATAAATTTATTATGTAGCGAATTAGGTATGGAATCTTGTATTCTTTCAAAAAAGACCTTGGCTGTAAGTATTTTTTCTATACCACTTATATTTACACAGTTAATTAGTGATTTTTCTCCAACAGTCCAATTAAGCATAACTGGAATTTTACCACTTAAATAAGTTGCAGATATAAGTATGCTCGTGCTTTGTAGGGATGGAAGCATTATTCCAATTTTTTCATTTTTACTAACTTTTTTAATTATTAAACTAGATATTATAGATTTTAGTAAAAATTCTTTGTATGTAGTTGCGCCTTTTATCTTGTCGAATGTAAACAATCCATTTTTTTTGTAAAAGTTTTCTATAAATAAATCACGAATATTAGTATTTGTATTGTTGATGGAGACTCTTTTAATTTTATTTTTGGAAATATTTTCAAATAAACATTTAGGAAGAGTGTTTTCTGAGTAGTTTTTGCCTTCTGCTAAAATACAAATATCTCTAACGGTTTTTAATTTTTTGAAATCAGGAGTAGAAGTATGTTTATATTTTTTTTGAATAATACTTACTAATTCAGCAAGTTGTATAGAATCAAATCTTAAATCAACAGCTAGGCTTTTATCAAGATTAAGTGAATTTATATTTAGATTTTCATGAATTTTGAGGATTTGTTCATAAACAAAATTAATTGTATTTTTTTCAATATAAACGTTGGAATAAGTAGTATTAGTTGATAAATTATCATCTATGGAACCAACTATAAAATTAGGTAATTTCTTTTTTAATTTAGGAACAAAAAAGAAATGTTTGATATAAGTGACCTTTTCTGTACCGTTTATATTATAAAATGATTCTAAAAAATTGTTTAAAGATTGAATTGATTCTTTTGCTTTTATCTTTGAATTAGCTGTTATATCTAAAAATTCTAAGGAAACGTTTCGTTTTGGTACAAAAAATATAAAATTCGCAAAAATATAAAAAACACAACGAATAAATGTGGTTATTAAATTTACACTTGTACCAGACCAAGCTCTACTCCAAATGCTGCCCCATAGACCCTCTATTCTAACGCCTATGACACGTGTATTTTTTGGCATTTTTTTTATTAGATAGTGAGCGGATTGTTTTCCGAGAATGACTTCATGCCCCTGACCTTGAGTTTGACCAGAAGGATATAATACAATACTTTTTCCATGTTTTAGATGTTTCAATATCTCACTATGCATCTTTTTTAATGCATTTTGTGCATCTTTGACTTGTGTAAAGTCAATTACAGGGATTGAATCTATAGACTTAAGGATGTTACCTATTATGGGCATTTTAAGTACGTAGTCAGCTACTATAGGAGAGGCCTTAGAAGTTTCATAAATTTGACTAAATAGTATTTGAGGATCGACAAAGGCTTGATGATTAGGTAATATCAAAAGAGGCTTGTCAGATTTAAGGATTTCAATGTTTTTTAAGATAACATTGTATCTTCTATTCAAAAAAAATCTGTAAGTTTTTGTAAATAGACTTAGTAATACATCTTTCATTATAGTAAATTATATTTTTTAAATAAATCTTTCATATGTTTATTTGCATCCCTTGTTACGTTTATTAACTTTTTTTGACTTGTTTCAATGGGAAATACATCATTTCCAGACCAGGCTATTAAATAGGGAATATTTTTATAGTTATCTCTTAGGTCTTTGAGCGAAGTATCGAATCTATCTTGCCATTTAAGTATGTCGGGCTGTAAATGTTTCATATCACGTACCATCCATTTTGCAATAATCCTGTGAATTGAAAGCATTCTTTCTTTTTCTGTTTTATTTGCTACTATAAGTATGTGTGTAGGATTAATTTTCTCAATAACATCTTTTTGAGGGAATGGCATAGATAATCCACCATCTATATATTCTACTCCATTAATTTCTATATGATTAGAGGCTCCAACAATTGCAAATGATGCTTCTATCCCATCAACCACATCATTCAATTCTTTTAAATTTAAGAGCTTTCTTTCTCCAGTTTTTTTACATGTTGTAACTGCAATTGTATTTACTCTTGAATTTTTGAGCTTTTTTTGATTTATTGATTTTTTGCCATATCTTAAGATATTGGCCATATGATGAATATCTGCGAGATGACCACCTTTTATAGCTCTTATCACTGAAACTAGAGGTAAGTGCACACACTCTTCATGATATATACTAGTACCAAGTTCTGATTGGTGAGAAGCCGCATAGGCGATAATTCCTGCTCCAGTAGAGATACCAAGCATATTATCAAATGAATCTATAAGTCCAAGTTCCTCAAGTGCGGTTGTGCGACCACCTCCATCAGCTCCTCTCATTATTCCAGATAATACAATTAAGAGTGGTCTGATATGATTAGAGTCCATACTTTTGTCGAGTAAGTGCTTTTTTTCAATTAGAGCACGAAGGACTTTTTCAGGACAGCCCTCAAAAAACATTCCACTCTCTGTTTTTAGTATATGATTTGCCTTAGACATGATTGGTGCTTATTTTTAATAATCCACTAACCTTCTGAATTTCATTAATTTATCTTTTGTTTAAATTACATGCATTTTTAAAACCAAGATTTTACATAAGTTTTAAAGCTGATCTATTACTACTTATACTATATGTATAGTAATCAACTTTTTTATTCAGTAAGGCTAATTAGTTTAATAGTTTTTTATAAAAGTCTACTAATTTAGTTTATATGTGATTTTCAGTAAATTCTTTAAAAGTTATCATATCTAATATAACATCATTAGGAAGAGGTCGCAAAACTAATTTATTGATTAAAATTAAGAAAATGAATCTAAATATAGTTTTAAAGACCTGTATTTTGTAAAAAATAATAAAAAGTATAATTTCTGAAGTTGGGTATTTACTTCTTGAATTTTACAAATAAAATCGATA
This sequence comes from Candidatus Moraniibacteriota bacterium, assembly GCA_947311515.1. Classification (GTDB taxonomy): domain Bacteria; phylum Patescibacteriota; class Minisyncoccia; order Moranbacterales; genus JALWEZ01. The sequence goes on from CAMZLB010000026.1 coordinate 9,021, forward strand.
TTGAATTATCTATGATACTATTCATAGATTTTTCTGTAATTTATATGATAGACTTCTTTTTAAAATTTTATAAAGTATAATATTTTGTAATAGAACAAGGATAGTTTGATAGTTTTTTGAGTGGTTTATTTTTAAAGATAGAGGATTAATTATATGATAGGTCTAGGGAAGCATATTGTGTGCACTCGGCAGGACTCGAACCTGCGACTTCCTGGGCCGAAACCAGACGCTCTAATCCAACTGAGCTACGAGTGCATATATACATTGTGCATTATCTAGGAATTAAAGTCAAGTTATAGTTTTAGATAGTTTATTGTGTCAATTGTAAATTATCAATAGTAACCTTTCTTATGTAGAGTTCTACTTTTTAAGTATATCATTTATAATATTTATATCGGGGCAGCTGAAGTCATTATGTGGTGAATAAAAACTTTTTCTAGGTCCGTGGCAAGCAGTTTCATCTTTAGGAAGTGGTGTTATAAGGGGTAACATAAACCCAATATTTTGTTCAGTTAAGGTTTTGTGTAGGTATTTAAGTGTTTCATGTCTTTTTTTTGTCGGAAATCTTGTGAATGTATTCATATCATCACCTATTTCACCATTCCAATCTAAATAAGTTATTACATTGTAAGCTTTACTTTTGTAATCATTATGCCACATGAGTGGCCAACACCAATCTCCTTTCTTTTTGTGAAACTTTGAGTAACATGGACCGTTTTCAATACTACCATCATCATGGAGTCCTATTCCGCCATCTATAAAATCAAATAATCTCAAATAACTTTTTCTAGTTATATCACCAGTCTGTGCACCTATGAATATTTCCATATTTATACTATAGGCGTATTCCCTCATTTCTCTTATTACATTATCGATTTTTGGGTGATTTTTGTAATCCTCTTCCTGATGTTTAATTTGACCAAATAAAAATACTCGGATCCCACTGTCCATTGCATCTCTAGTTATTTGTCTGAGATATGACCTATATTCTTTTTTCTTAAAAGATGGTTTACAAGTATGTTCTCCCCAGAAATTTTTGCTACTTGATCTGCACATATCACTAAAGTTAAAATATCGTTTTTCATCTCTAAAGTAATAGTCCGATTTTTTATGAATTGCTTCAGCTATGAACATGCTGTACTGTGCATCAATTTTTCCGATTTCTTTAATTTTTTCTCTAACTTCTCTGAAGTTTGGAGGGGCTAACCATGTTTCTACTGCTCTGTGAAAGTAATAGCAATTACTATTTTTTGCAATAGGTATATCAATAATTGGTTTATTGTATCCAGATAAAAGGCCGTCAGCCACACATCCTTCAGTTTTCATTCTTTCCATATCTGGAGCAGTCCAAGCAAGTTCTAAAGCTTTACTAGGTTTAACTAATGACATTTCAATAAGTTTGGGAGTTTTTATAAACGGAGTATTTTCGTCTGATGGTGAGATATCCTTGGAGAAAAGTATTAATCCTATATACAAAAAACATAGAAACAGTAAGAGAAAAAAGATTACTTTTAAAAAGGTGATGATAATTTTTTTGAAATCAATTTGTAACATATCTTTTATATAGTTTCTTAGGCAGGATTTGAAGTATAAGTTTATTATAGCAATTTTAGATGGGTTGTACTATAAAATGTGTGTAAATGTCAATTACAAATAAAAATGTTGTGAGTAATTTTTGGATAGAGATACTACCTTTTTAAATTTATTAATTATTTAAATCCTTATTGAGAAGGAATTATAAAATTAACTTATTGGTAAAAAAAAGAAAATAAATACAAATATAGTTTTAAAGGTCTTTATTTGTAGGGTTTTTGTAAGTTGTCCTTTGCAAAAAATAATAAAAAGAGTAATTTTTAGAGTTTTGCAGGAACTCCTTAAATACAAAAATTTTATTATTTTACTTGACTTACTAGAAACTTTATTTTTATTTAAAATGTTATTAATATCTAATAGGTGTTGTTCTTTTTTGCGATAAATTTAAAAAAAGGAGTCAATAATGAAAAAAACATTATCGACAACAATCGCATTGCTTACAGTAATTAATTTTACAGGATGTAACGCTAGTAATATTTGGAATATTTCTCTAAAAAATGTAACTAGAGAGGTTACTAGGAGCGGAGTAAATACACAAAAACAGATCAGAAGATTTGGTAGGGATATCAGTGCTGAGTTTAGAAGATTTAGAAGGAGAATATTAAAATAGATATGATTATTCACAGAGTTCTATGAAAACATGGAGCTCCATTTACTTTTTGTAGGACCTGTTCAAGTATTTCATTTCAGATAAAAAATTCCAATATTCTTACTAAATTTCACAATTTCTGTCTAAAAATATGAAAATTTCACAAAAATCAATAGATTTTATATAGGTTCTAATAAATTTTAAGTTTGACTATATTATAAAAATATAGTAATATACTACAGTAGTTTATTTTAATAATACTTAAAGACAGTTAAATTGTTTTGATTTAAAAATAAAATATTCTAGTATACTTTTCATAAGGAGATGATTAATGAAAGTAAAAAAATTTTATGATGAAGTAGTACAAATAACTACTAGTTATTTGACAAAAAAAGAAAAAGCGGTTAATTTAATTAATTTAATTAATGACAATAGGAATATTGATATTAGTGGAGTTATTGATTTTTTTATAAAAAGTAATTTTGAAAAATATTCGGAATATAATAAGGTAGTATATGGTACTTTCTTAAGATTACAGATTATCTTTGAATGTAAAAAATATTTATTTTTACAAGAGTCTGTCGAAGGAATGATTCTTGGAGGTTCTATGTCGTATGGTCCATTTTATAATGTTAGACATTATGATAATGATAGTCTTTCTTCTGATATTGATTTAATAGTTATTACTACTGATAATTCGTATTCTGTGGATTTTGATTGTTTGAGTGGAATTATAAAGGATTCTTCTATAAAATCATTTAAAAATAGAAAAGAATTATGTGCAGAAGGTAAATCTTTTGTTTCAATAGATACGTTCAGTCATAGATTTATAATGAAAGAAGGAGGATTTTATGTAAGTGTACATTTCATAACAAAAGAAAAATTCAAGCAAATCTGTTCTTTGTCTGCAGAAAAACAAGGACATTTATATTTATCGGATTATAAAGAAGATCCATACAGAAAAGATAGGACTGTAGAATTTTCAGTTTGTGGAACAGAGGTTGTGTGTGAGACTCCTAGTAGAAAAGTTGATGGGGGATTCATTGCAAAAATACCTTGGTATGGAGTCGTAAATGGAGAGATTGCGCCTGGACTGTTTTTAAATAATATATCTCCTAGGTTCAACGTAATTGAGGGTTCAAGTTATTTAGTAAAAAAAAATGTTCAGATTTTAAATGATATCCTTGTAGGAAATGCAACTTATAAAAATGGTAGTATATACAAGGCTCATATTAGAAGAGGTAGATTTATGGAAAATCTAGATAAAATTCCTAATTTATTTGTCTGAATATATATAAAGTCTGTACCATATTTAATGCGTTAATATAAAACGTTATTAAAATGGTCAGGCTTTTTTATTTTTAGTAAAGTGGTATATCCATTTCTTTTGGAATTTTTAAATTTAGCAACTTAAGAATTGTTGGTGCTATGTTATTTAGTCCACCATTAGTTATTTTTTTTATATCTTTGTCAATCACAAAGCAATAAACATCATTTGTTGTATGTTTTGTAAGAGGTTTATTATCCAAGGTCTTCACTTCCTCACAATTTCCATGGTCACTAGTCAAAACTATTGAGTAATTTCCTTCTTTTGCTTTTTCTAAAATTCTACCAATTTGAGTATCTACACACTCCATAGCTTTAAGAGTCGCTTCATAATTTGCAGTATGTCCTACCATGTCACAGTTTGCAAAATTTACTACGATAAAATCAGTATTTTCTGCCATGTATTCAAGGGTCTTATTACAAACTTCACTTGCACTCATTTCTGGTTGTAAATCATAGGTTTTTACAGAAGGACTTTGTACAAGTGCTCTCTTTTCTTCAGTAAAGGGAGTTTCAAGACCTCCATTAAAAAAGAAGGTAATGTGTGCATATTTTTCAGTTTCAGCAATTCTTGCTTGAGTTAAATTATTTTTTGATATTACTTCACCAAGTGTATTTTTTGACACTTCTTTGGGAAAAATTATATCACAATTAAATTTTTCATCATATTCCGTCATCGTAAGGCAATTTTTGATAATAAATTTTCGATCAAATTTATCAAAATTGTTTTGTGTTATTGCTTCTGTTATAGATCTTATTCTATCATTTCTAAAATTTATAAACATAAATCCATCAGATTTTTTTGCTCCAGTATAGTCCCTGAAGGATACAGGTTTTATGAATTCATCAAATATTCCATCCTTGTAAGAATTATCGATATATTCTTCTATAGTTAAGTTTGTTTTAGGATTACAATTTATTATTGCTTCGTAAGCTTTTTTTATTTCATTCCATTTTTTATCTCTATCCATTGAGTAATATCTTCCTGATATCGTAGCGATTAGTATATTTTTATTATCGCCCAATTCATTATCCAGTAAAAGCAAATATTTTTTTATACTATCAGGAGAAACATCTCTTCCATCGGAAAATATATGTAAATATACTTGTTTTTTATTTGCACAAAGTTTTGCAATGTGTAAAAAATGGTCAATGTGAGAATGAACGCCACCGTCACTTAAAAGTCCTGCTATATGTATAGAGTTACTATTTTTGATAAACTTAGCTATATTTTTATTATTTTTAAGTGTATTTTTTTTTATAGAATTGTTTATTTTTATTATATTTTGATATAATACTCTACCACTTCCTATTACCTGATGACCCACTTCAGAATTTCCCATTTGCCCAGTTGGTAGTCCAATACACTTACCAGAGGTTTTTAATAATGAATTTGGCACAGTTTCAAATAATTTATCATAAATCGGTGTTTTTGCATTTAGAAATGCATTGTATTTCTTCTGTTTGCTATGGCCAAGACCATCTGTTATTATAAGTATTACTTTTTTTTTCTTCTTTTTCATATAACTGATTTTTAGCGTTAGTTAATAATAAGTTCATTATAACATTAAAGATAATTCGCAAAACTATAAGTATTACTTTTTCTAAAACACACTTACAAAAACTATAGCTTTTGTAAGTGTGTTTTAGATTTATTTGTATTTTTTTACTAGTTTTAGTTTTATAATTTCTCCTTGAATGTATTTCAAAAATACTTGATTGCAATAAGTAATAGGTATATAATGTACTATATGAATAATCAGGTTAATATTGTAAACAAGGAAAAACTTGAAAAGGACGGATGTTTACCAGATCATATAAAAAAGTATTATAAAAATATTAACATTGTAAATGATTCTTTTTATTTTAAGGGAAATAACGGTAAGGGAATATTGCTTATACATGGATGGACATCTACTCCATATGAAATGAGAGCTTTTGGTGAATATTTAAATAAAGTAGGATTTTCTGTTTATGCACCGCTTTTATCTGGGCATGGAACTAGACCTGAAGATTTGGAGAATATTAGCTGGAAAGATTGGAAAAAAGATGTATTTAGAGCATATGATAAGCTTTTTGATGAATGTGAGCAAGTTTTTGTTGGAGGTATGTCTTTTGGTGGAACGCTTTCATTATTACTTGCACGTAAAAAGAATGTGGCGGGAATCATTCTTATGAGTACTCCGTATAAAATGAGATATGAGAAAATGTTTAGACATTTAGCAAAGGTGGTTTTATATTTTCGTGCATATAAAAATAAAAGTTATTTTAGGATACTTGGTAGTAATGAGATGTGCCTTACTCAAGTAGTAGCTTATCAAAAATATCCCATAATAAGTCTTTATGAAGTTCATTATGCGATAAAAATGTCGTTACAAAAATTGAATGAAATAATAAGTCCTACTATGATAATTCAATCTAGGAATGATCATGTAATTTCCAGAGGGAGCATGAAGGATTTAGGGAAAAGCTTAGGATCTAGATTTGTGAAAAAAAGAAAAATAAAAAATGCGTATCATAATTTTATAGGAGACACAAGGAATGAATATATTTTTGATGAAATTATTGAGTTCATGAGAGAATGTGATAAATAATTATTTGTACTAAAGTTATGCATATAGGAATATTTACAAACAATTACCTTCCAAATCCATATGGAGTGAGTACATCTGTAGAAGGGTTTCGAAAGGGATTGGAGAAAAAAGGACATAGGATTTCAATTTTTGCACCAACATGGTGTGACGAAGTTTATGAGGATTCATCTAATATCTATAGATATCCATCGTTTAAAGTGCCTACAAAGGTTTCTTTTTCTATTGCAGTTCCATATTCTTCAAAAATAGACAAAGAGATTAGGAGTATGAAATTTGATTTAATTCATGCACAGCATCCAAATTTGATAGGAGCTCAAGCAAAACGTTGGGCAAAAGAAAAAAATATTCCTTTGATTTATACATGGCATTCTATATACGATAAATATGCACATTATGCTTCGCCTATTCCAGAAAAAATTGCAGCAAAATGGGTAATAGATAATGCTATAAAGTTTGCAAAAAATGCGGATCATGTAATTGTTCCAACAAAATCAATGCTTGAAATAATTAAAGACAAAGGGTTTTCTCATGATAATGTTCATATTATACACTCTGGTGTTGATAAAGATCTTTTTTCTAATCCAGAAGGAAATAAGTTAAGAAGTGAATATGATATACCAGATGATGCAATATTACTCATGTCTATATCTCGAATGACTGAAGAGAAGAATGTTTGTTTTTTGGCAAGGGTAATTAAAAAGGTGCTAATACGTAATAAAGATGCGTATTTTTTATTTGGTGGAGAGGGAGATTTATTTTATGAGGTACGTGAAATTTTGAGAGATGAATTAATTAGTGGTAGGATTATATTCGTTGGTAAAATTGATAGAGAATTGATTAAGAATTACTTAGATGCGGCTGATATATTTGTGTATGCATCAATCACGGAAACTCAAGGCACAATTATTTCAGAGGCAATGTATATGGGGTTACCAGTAGTCGCAGTAAAGGCTAGCGGGGTAAAAGATATGGTTATTGATGGTAGAACTGGATATTTAACAGATGAGTCTATAGATGATATGGTTTATGCTGTTCTTAGATGTATAACTGAGGATTCTGATAGACAGAGTCTTGCTAAAGAGGCTGAACTATATGCAAAAGAAAACTACACTATAGAAGTATGTACAGAAAAATTATTGGATGTTTATAATCAAGCGATTCTTGGGAATAGGATATAGTTATGCTATTATTTAATTAATAAAATAATATGGATTAATTATAATGATTATGAATGTGCAGGAATTTAGAGATAATGTTAATTTAGATTCAATAGTAAAAATAAAAAATGAAGAGTTTGGAGTAGAAGAAATTATAGAGTTAAAAACAGATGAAGGATATATATATCAAGAAGTTTTTTTGGATGATGGAAGTGTTCTAATAGACAATTTAGAGGAGGAATTATTTATTGTAGCTCATCAGGTAAATTTAGATATAGAAGAACCATTTCCAAAAAACATTGAGTTTGATTCAAAAAAATTTGAATTTAATAGTTCCATATATGTAATAGTAAATAATGTTATTTCTGGGGATTTATTTTCCAAAGGAGATGGAGAAAGTGTTTGGAATTATCAGTCTGAAGATGATAAAAGAATTATAATAATTATTGATTCTGATACTGAGGAAAGAATTGATTTATATGGAGATATTGTTTTATCTGATGAAATATCATTGATTTAATTTTTTGTGATGGATGGTATAAAGGCAAATAAATTGGAAAAAGGAGATTTTGTGGGTATTGTAGCCCCTTCTGCTCCTATTTTAAACGAGTCGATGAGTTTATTTGATGATGGCATTAAATGTCTAAGAGAAGATTTTGGTTTAAATATTTTATATACAAATAAAATATTTAATAAATATTTTTATAGTGCAGGAAGCAAGGAATCTAGACTGAGTGATTTTTATGAAATTTGGGCAAATCCAAAAGTTAAAATGGTGCTTATGGCACAGGGAGGACATACAGCTAATCATTTATTGGATGATTTGGATTATGATTTCATTAGAGAAAATCCAAAAATATTTGCAGGAATTTCTGATGGTACAAATTTATTAAATGCAATTAATAAAAAAACAGGACTTATAACATATCATGGACCAGATTTATTGTTTACTTTCGGCAGGTCTATGACTGAACAGGTTAGAGAAAATATTCATAAAACTCTTTTTGAAGATAGAGAGGTTCAAGAATTAAGGGAAAATAAAAATTGGAATAATAAATACAATAAAAGTTTGATCAGTCCAGGATGGAATACTATTAAATCTGGAAAATCCAGTGGAAGGTTAATTGGTGGACATTTGAGAACTTTGATAAATTTGATTGCTTCGGGATATATGAGTTCATTTAAGGATAAAATACTTTTTTTAGAAGGAACTGGCGCAGATTATGAAATTGATAAGTGTTTAACAATTTTAAAATTGAGTGGAGTTTTTGACGAAATAAATGGTTTGATTGTGGGATGGTTTGAGGATTTTTCAAATCAAGGTGAGTATCGTAGATCTGTAAAAGATATTGTTATAGAAGTTACAAAAGAATATAAATTTCCAATTCTTGAAATAGGAGATCTGGGTCATAATGTAGAAAATTATATTTTCCCCATAGGAATCAATGTAAAATTTGATGCTGATAATAAGATAATTATTTTCTATGAAAAAACAGTTAAATGATAAATTACCTGACAAGATAGAAGGAATTTTTGCAATATATAAGCCAATTGGAATTAGTTCCCAAAAAGCAGTTCAGGAGATTAAATGGTGGGCAAGAAAAAAAAGTGGAAATAAAAAAATCAAAGTAGGACATGCTGGAACACTGGACCCATTAGCTGAGGGTGTTTTAGTTATAGCCATTGGAAGACAATATACAAAAAAAATAAATGATTATGTAAATTCTGAAAAAATTTACAATGCAGAAATTACACTTGGTAAAATTAGTGAAACTGATGATGCGGAAGGACCTTTTAAAATTATAAATTCTAAAATACCTTTACTTGAAGACATCAAAAAAGTTTTGAATAGTTTTGTGGGAGAAATAGAGCAAACGCCACCAGTTTATAGTGCTATAAAAATAAAAGGACAAGAAGCATATAAAAGAATAAGAAAAGGTGAAAATATAAAAATGACTTCTAGAAAAGTATTTGTAAAAAAAATAGAGTTTCTAAGTTACATATATCCAAAAATAGATGTTAGAATTATTTGTGCAAAGGGTGTCTATATTCGTTCCATTGCTAGAGATGTAGGTAGTTTTTTAGGAACTGGAGCATTTATGTCTGCTTTAGTAAGAGAACAAGTAGGAGATTTTACAATAGAAGAGTCTTATAATATAGATTTATTTAAAAGAAATGATATAGACACATAACAAACTTATCCTTAAATAAGATTTCAGTTAAATCTGACAATTTTCACTACAGCTTGTTAAAAAAAATTACCAATGCTACGGCATTTCTAAAATATCATTGGAATCTTCTCTGAATTCGTTATTCACCTCAATTTTTAATGATGTTGTATCAAAAAATCATCAAATTTCTTTTAAATCTTATTTAGGGACTAGTTTAATGAAATTTTTAATTATCCTGGAATTTTGTCTAAATTTTTTGTTATAGGTTTATTGAATAATATAAAAATTAATCTATAATTTAAATTACAGGTGAATCAAGGTTAATAAATTGATATAATAAAAAAATGAAAACTTTAAAAAATAAATTTATAAAAGAAATAAAAAAAGAATTAGGTTATTTTAATGTGTGGTTACCAGGAAAACCTATGAAATTGGGTGATGTTGGGATAGTAGAAAAAGGTAATTTTTTAAGAATTACAGATTTAAAAAATCTTGGTATAAAATTTGATATTAGAAAAGATAAAACAAAAAATGATATAAAATATAAATCTAAAAATTCTGTGAATGAATTTATAACAGTCGATGGAAAAGTGGTAGAAATACCAAATCCAATAGGAGAATCAGAAATAGCAATTGAATATAAATTTAACAAAGAGGGTGCTATAGTTCTCGCTTTGAAGGGTGTTAACATAGATACTATTGATAATATTGTAGAGTTGGAAAAAAATATAAAAGAATTAAAAGAGTGGGAAAAGGATTGGTTTGTAGTGACTGAGGTTGTGAATTCAGATAGTGCAACTATATTGATATCCAATTCAAAATCATCAAAATCTAAGCTTGTAATTGGTGCAAAGGTTAAAATTTTGAATAGTATTGATATTGCAGATACTTCTTTAAAACTCTATTCTAAATCTAGTGACAATATGACATGTGAAATGATTGCAAAAGATAAGTTAACACTTTTGTTTAATATGATGAAATTGAAAAAAAATTGGTTTAATGGTGATATGGGATTGAAAGCAAAAAATGTTACAATCAATGAAAAAATAGATTTTGAATCAAATTTATCTTTAAAGAAAGTTGATATTGAAGATTTAAATTAAGTTTAAAATTTTTTCTATATGAAAATTGGCATCCATGGTACAGAACTTGATGAATTTAGAATTGATGGAACTAGGATATATTTAAGTGAATTACTTAAGCGTTTTTATAAATTTTCAAATTATAATTATACAATTTATCATAAAGCAAAATTTAACCCTATGTTTAGTGTACCAATTGAAAAATACAATATCAAAAAATTGGTAAAAATCCCAATGTGGACACAGATTTCTTTTGCTAGTTCTATTTGTAGAGATAAAATTGATTTATTATGGATGCCATTGCAGAATCTTCCAAGAATCAGAAGAAAAGAAATGAAAACAGTTGTTACAATTCATGATTTAGCTTTCAAAAAATATCCAGAAATGTTTCCAAATAAAGATGTTAAAAAGTTAAATTTGCATACAGATTATGCGGTCAAAAATGCAAGTGCTTTAATATCTGTTTCAGAATCTACAAAAAAAGATTTATTAGAAAATTATTCATATTTAAATAATAAAGATATTACAGTTATACACCATGGATTTTGTTCTAGTGAATGGAATATAAGCAAAAATTCACAAAAAATAAAAAATATTTTAAATAAATATAAGATAACTAAAGAATATGTAGTATATGTTGGAGCAATACAACCACGTAAAAATTTAATGACTTTAATTGAAGCATTTGAAAAGCTTAGAGATAAAAATATATCTATGCAATTAGTTTGTGTGGGCGCTGATGCATGGATGGCAGAAGATATTCATTTGAGAGTAGATAATTCAAAATATAGAAAAGAAATAGTATTCACAGGAGGAGTTCTTTTTGAGGATTTGAAAATAATACTTGCAAATGCTAAAGTTTTTGTATTACCTTCAATTCATGAGGGTTTTGGGATACCAATTTTGGAAGCATTTGCGTCTAAGGTTCCAGTTATCGCATCAAATAGTGGAAGTTTGCCAGAGATTGTAGGAAATGCTGGTAAACTATTTGATCCCAAGGATAGTAATGAGCTTTTTTTAAAGATTTTAGAAATAATAAGTTCACAAGGTATTAGAGAAAGAATGATTAGAAAAGGCATAGAAAGACTCAATAAATTTTCATGGGACAAAACTACAAGAGAAACAATTAAGTTATTTGATGAGATATTAAATATATACTAAACTTGTTTCTAAATAAGTTTTTAGTTAAATTTGCCAATTTTAGCACAGTTTATTAAAATTATTATCAATGCTATGGTATTTATAAGATGTATTAAGGTGTTTTCTGTCATTCGCCTCAATTTTTTGACGGAGCTGTACAGTAAAAGAAATTTTTTTAAGAACTTATTTGTGGGCAATTTCACTATCATAGTATAAATTTAAAAAAGAGTTTAATATGTATTAAATATGGTAAGTAGTGTAAATGAAAAAAATAATAAAAAGTCGATGGGTAATTTTAATAACAAAAGTTTTGAGAGTGGTAATATATGGTACATTGAGATATACACAGAAAAAAATAATTTCTAAAAAATACAGAGAGAGACTAATAGATAGTATGATGGTAAAATTGAAGATGAAAGAAGAAACAAGGAAGATGAAAATACAGAGAACAATGAGAAATAAGAAGCAACAAATAAAAAAAATAATTAGGAAAAAGATTGTAAAAGTAGTACTTAATAAGATTATAAAAAAGTAAAAAAGATAATTTTATGACAAATAAGTTTAAATTAGTTTTTTGATGTATTATTATGGTAATATGATTACGAATTAGAAAGTAGAGCTTTTAGGTCTTTAGATATCGGACTTGGTAGAGACTTAATAGAATTCTTTAGAAATTTTCAAAAAAACGTTAAATTAATAGATTTAAGATGTAGCGTATATTAAATTAGATTGATTTTAGTATAAATATAATTTTGAAAATAAAATTATAAGTAATGAAACAACAAGAGAAGATGTTCAAAAGGTAATAGTAGCAGAAACAAAAAAGTTTAAGCTACATATTTATAAGAACATAAGGATGTATTGGGTTCTCATTGGATTTCATGTACTAGTTGTAAGTCGGTTAAATGCAATTGTTGCAGGAATTCCATAGGATGACTGAATGGCTTTTTAGTTGCTGTAGTGGTATCTAATCTTATTGAAAGAGCCTCTGGAATAGAAGATATTTATAGGATAGTTATGTAAAAAATAGGAACTTGCCAGTTAAAGTAAAATAAAAATCTTTCTTGTCTTATGGAAAGGTTTTTAATATGGTATAATATCTAAGTAATCTTATAAGTTTGCGTAGATGAGGTTTTCTTCTATTTTTCCATTATTGATAATGTTTTGCGTAATGTTGGTTGCGTTTTCTGTGAAAGCGGACATGTCTAGTAATCACTATTATATTTCTAGAGATTCTATTAATGCATTTGGAAATGATAATTCCATGTCTTCAAATTATAATTTATCAGATACTGGTGGAGAAATTGCTACAGGTTTCAGTGATAGTACGTCTTATAGTTTGCATGCAGGATATAGGCAATTTGATGAATTCAGAATAAGTTTAGTTTGTGTTGAGGAAGATGTAGATTTGACACCTGTGAGGTTAACAGGAAAATCAGATTTAAATGACAATTATGTAGATTGTACAATTACAACTAATCATCCAAATGGATATACTTTTCAATGGACATCTGATACAAATGAGTTAGTGCATACTATTGATTCTACTTATAAAATTGAAAAAATTACAAATAATACAACAAACTTTTGGCCAAATACTCTAACGAATGGTACTGGTTGGGGTGCTCACTTAGGCACTGAAAGTGATAATTTTGATGTGGGTACATGGGGATCGTCTAATGATTACGATGCGGCTGGTGGAAAATGGGCAGCAGTGCAAAAGGATGTAGTATTTGATATAATTACAAGTAGCACAGCAACAGATGATAATGGTGATGTGGAAAGAGTTTATTTTGGTATGGAAGTTGATGAAAATACTGTTATTCCTCCAGGTGAATATGAGGCTGTTGTGCAGTTTATCGCTTTGCCAACATTTTAGTTTGTTGTTTGATAATTTTTTCTAAGTAAGAAATTTTAAGAAAATTATCAGGCAATAAAAGTCTGAGACAAAGGTCGAAAATAAATTATAAATAATAAAAATAAAGATTATGGTTAACTTTATGAAAGTAGTAGGTATTTTTGTACTGTTTGGTATGATGTCATTTACTGGGACAGTATTGGCATATGATGATATAACTACGGATATTTCAGCTTCTATTAATTCTCAAGTTATAGATGAATTATCTGCAAATATTACAGCAACTGATACAACGATAGCTACCACTAATACAAATATTCAAGCAGGATTAGCATTACTAGGAAATGAGGTTGTAAACGTTACAGCTGGAGGAGGAACTTCTTCTTTGACAGTTACTCGTGGAGCAAATAGTACTACTGCAGATGCTCACTCTGAGGGGGATAGTATAAGACAATTAATTCAAAATGTTGATGTTGTGTTTACTCCAGAGAATATAGGTACATATGCTCTAGGAGATAAGGTAGTTGTATACATCCCAAATGTATCACCAAATAGTTTTGGTGCAATGCCTACAGCAGCTACAATCACAGAATCTGGAGCTGCAGTTTTTGGTGCTGCATCTTTTGACTCGGATGCTAGGACAATTACATTTACAGTTACTACAGCAGGAACTGTGAGTCAAACAACTATCGCAATTTCAAGTGTGGTTATGCCCAATGTTCCTGGTCAATATTTACTTCCAGTGGAAATACGTTCTGCTTCTGAAACATTGTTAGAGATGGGATCAGCTCCTCTTTCTTGGGCAAATCAGGTTAGAGTTAGAGCTATTATCCAACCTGCACTCATTTTTACAATTGATAAATCTAATATTGATATAACAGCAAATCCATCTGTTAATGATGGTGAGAATTATGCTCAAAAGTCAATATTATCAGTTGCTACTAATGCACTTAATGGATATAATATTTCTGCAAAATTAGAAGGAAAGCAAACTCCGGCAAATGCACAATTGGATTCAGCTGCTACAACAACGGTAATTGTTTCAGGTGATGCAGAAAGTGTTGAAAATACATTTGGATATGTTGCTTATAATGGAGATGGTACTGCTATGGAGCAACCAACAACTACTGTTGGTAGAACTGCTATGAATAATGCAACAGCACAAGATTTGGTACGTTCTAGGACTCAGATTCAATCTGATGCATCTGTAGTAACCGCTTTCGCAAATACTGATACAACCTTACTTCCTGTAACAGCTACTGGAGCAGATGTGGTACCAGGAAATGGTTCTAATGAACTTGCATTTGATGCATTTATCAATATGGCAAGACATACAGTTTATTATGGATTGAATGTGGATTATTTGATGCCGTCAGCTGAATATGAGGGACTTATCACATATACTGCTACTCCATCATTTTAGATAGATGATTAACATTGTTCTTGAAAATTTAAAATTTGAGAGCAATGATTAGTAATTTAATTATAAACATTAATATGAAGAGTTTTTTTTTAATATTAGTTCTATTTTTTTTAATAGTTGATAATGTTTCTGCTACGGGAATTGGTTTGAGACCACTTCGCACAAACATAACAATTGATCCAGGAAATTCTAAAGACATAATATTGACAGTTATAAACAACGAAAACTTTACTCAAATCGTAAGACCAGAGTTTCAAACATATACCTCTCATAATGAAGCTGGTTATCCAGTGGCAAAAAAAATGGAAAAAGATGATCCAGATAATATAATTTCGTGGATTGAGTTTGAAAATGAAAAAATAGAAGTAGAAGGAAATTCTGAAATAAATGTGAAAGCAACTATTACAGTACCAAAAAATGCAGAACCAGGAGGAAGATATGGAGCTCTGATATATGGACCAATACTCCCTAATGCATCAGGTGTCTCTATTAGAACTAGAGTGGCTTCGCTTTTGTTATTATCAGTTTCAGGAGATGAAAAATTTGATGGAGAAGTATTGGATTTTAAAGTTGCAAATGAAGGAAAAATTTATTCTGATAAAGGTATTAATTTTATAGTTAGTTTCAAAAATAATGGAAATGTACACACGAGTCCAAATGGTAACATATCAATATTAAATGAAAAAAGAGAGAAAATTGCTAGTATATATAAGGTAATTGATAATAATAAAAAAGAAATAATTTCAAATGAGATACCAGTTAATTTATACGGAAATTTTGTCTTACCAAATTTAAAAAGGGACTATGAGAGTTTGTGGAAAGAAAATGTGGTAAATGGACAAATTACAGCTAAGTTAAATTTTGTCTTTAGGAAGGGGGAGAGTGAGGAAATTGTAGAAAGAGAAATTAATGTGAATGTAAAAGATGATCTATTTGTTGAATCTTTTGATTTTATAAGTGATGATAATAAATCTTTTTTTAATGTAAAAATTAAAAACAATGGAACAGTGTATGAAAGGATAAAAGGTTCAATAGATATTTTAAATGAGTTTGATTATAAAATTGCTGAGGTGGTGATTCCAGATAAAATTGACTACATAGCACCAAAAGAAACTAGAAACTTTAAGTTAGATTTTTTAGATAAAAAATTACCAGAAGGTAATTATACTATTAAGTCCAATGTTATATACGGCTTTGAAAATAAAAAGCTTGATATAAAATCAAATTTTGGTTCAAATAGTAATTTTATGATAATTGGAGTAGTTGGAGGTAGTATCTTATTTATTATAAGTATCATTTTCTTAGTGAGAAGAAAAAATAAAAATTAATAAAAAAAAATGTTTAAAAATACTTTTATATTTTTGCTGATAATGGGGTTATTTGTAGAGACAAGCACTGTTTTTGCAGAAGATAAGAATTTAGCTGATAGTGAAAATTTTCATATAAAAGTAATAATAGAAAATGAAAGAATAGTAAAAAAGGAAGTAATATCAAAGAAAGATTTGGAGGAGGGTTATGATATTGAATTGTCAGATGATGATGAAGAATTTTCTATAGTAACTGTAGACACAGATTCAACTGTGAGTGTGTCTGAGTATGATCAAATTTTAAATGCTTATAAAAAATGGAATTTTGAAATTTTGTTAGATTCAGAATTTGAAAGTATTAATGTTGGAGATAAATTACTGACAAATATAAAAATATCGACAGTTTCTCAAAAAGAAATAGATTTAAGTAAATATGTCGTGGATTCTTATCTTATAGTTAGAGATAAAGATGGGAATATAATAGGCAAGCAAGATTTGTGGGATATAACTAGGAGTATAGACTTTCTAGGTCTATTGAACGGAGGAAATATTTATAAAGCATTTGACTTACTTTTGAAACATAATTTTTTTGTATCACTTATACCAGGTGAATATTTGGTAGAATTAACAATAGTGTTTTCAGCAGGATTTTTAGATTTAGATAAAAGTATTACAGATAAATATCAGATAGAGGTTAGGTCAAATAAATTGAATGTTGTTATTGAAGAATCTTCGGAAAAATGTTTGAAGAAAGGTCATGGGAATGAAATATTTCAGTCTGAATTGATATATATATTGATTTTTGTTGTAATGATACTTATTTGGTGGATATTGGTGATTCTTACAAAAGTTTTGTCATATTTTTTGATAGGAAAGTATAAAAATGAAGAGACTTGAGTAAAGTCAATGAGTGAGTATGGTATAATATATCTATATAGTTTTTATCCAAATATAAAAAATAATTAAAATGATGGGTTTTATGAATAATAAAATAATTTCAGTATTGGTCTTAATTGTAAGTATTACTATTTTATTTTTTGCGTTATCTACGCAAGCTATTATTAATAAGCAAATTAATTATCAAGGAAAATTATTTAATTCGAATGAACAACCTGTAAATGATGGAGATTATAACATGGAATTTAGATTATGTGTAACTTCTGATTGTACAGATGTTTCTGATCCAATTTGGGTAGAGACTAGAACAAATGCAAATAAAGTCTCTGTAAAAACAGGGCTATTTTCAGTATTACTTGGAGAAGTTTCTTCTATAGCTACAGTAGATTTTAGTCAAGATTTATGGCTTGGAGTAAATATTGGAGGAATCGGTTCACCGTCTTGGGATGGGGAAATGATACCACGTAAAAAATTAGGATCTGTAAATGCCTCCATAGTTTCAGCATCACTTAAATCAGATGTTGACGGTAATGAAATTATAGCAAATTCAGCAAATAACTTACTAGAAATTACTCAGTCAGGTTCTGGGGATATATTCAGAGTAAATGATACTTTGGGTGATGTTTCACCATTCTTGATAGATGCAAATGGCAATGTCGGGGTAGGAGATGATACTCCAGATGCTTTACTTGATGTTGCTGGTTCATTTAGACTTGATGGAACTTTTGGGGATAAAGATGGAGATGTCGGAGTTTCAGGACAAATTCTTTCTTCAACAGTAAATGGAACTGATTGGGTGGAATTACAAGCGGGAAATGTAGCAGTTTTAGATGCTGGAGGGTATTATGATGGAGTTGATGTGGAAGGCGTGCTTCAAAGTTTAGGAAAAAATGCAACGGATAGATGGTCTACAGGACTTGTTACGGGAGGGACTTTAAGTGATGCAGGAGGGATTACCATTGATATAACTGCTGGAGAAGGATTTGTAAATAACTCTTCTAATCAGTTGAAAGAAGTTTCGTGGAATGCTATAAATGGAATTTCAATGACAACTAATGGAGATAACTATGTTTATATTGATTCTTCTGGTTCTGTTCATATTTCAAATACAGAAGAAGATGCAAATGATTATATTTTACTTGGCTATGTTTATACTATATTGAGTAACACTGATATAGGACTAGTTTCATCGAATCCATATTTAGCAGGAAATTACACAAAGCACAATAATCAATGGTTAGATAAAGTAATGGGACCAATGATTGAAAGTGGTAATATTCTTTCTGAACATACTACAGACTTAGAACTTTATACAACTTCTGGAAAAATCTCTTCTAGATTATCAGAATACACAACCAATAATACAAGTACAATAACTAAATGGTATAATACTGCTGATTATGGTTGGTATCAAGACTCCTCAGATCCAAATAAAGTAAATCCAAATAAATACAATGATCCAATTTTAAATCATGGCACAGCTCTGGTTGATATGACTGCTTTGTATTGGAAGAAAGATTTGGTCGTTAGAGGATTGGATGGAAGTGTTCATTATATCTACGGACAAGAAGAATATGATTCAGAGACAGAAGCAAAAGAGGCAGAATTACCTCCAATTCCTAGTGCAATTTCTAAGGGAGGAGCGGTGTATATTGCGACTATAGTTTCTCAAGAAGGAGCAACTTCGATTGAGAATAATATTTATGATATTCGCCCAAATATGGATAGAGTTTTTGGTTCGGGAGTTAGTGGAACAACGGGAACTGCAGCGTATCATGGAGATTTGACTGGTCTTGATGAGGACCATCATTTGCAATATTTACGAACTGATGGAGGAAGAGTTGTTACAGGTAATATGAGTTTCGAAGGAAGTAGTGTTGATAATTTTGAAACATTATTTTCAATCACAGACCCTACAGCAGACAGAGTTATAACTTTCCCAAATCTAACAGGAGAAGTTTCTCTATTGGGTCAAACTATTAGCTCAGCTGAGCTTGAAAATACGATCTCATTGTCAAAATTTATCGATGATACAACTCACAGATTAGTGACGGATGTTGAAAAAAATACTTGGAACGCAAAAGAAAATGCAATTACTTCTGGAACTGGATTACAATTTTGGCGAGGAGATAAAACTTGGCAAACATTAGACACTTCTGTAGTGCCAGAAAATGGGAATTTGTATTTTACGAATACTAGAGCAGATAACAGAGCAGATAGTAGAATAGCAATTGCATCTATAGATGATTTAAATGATGTAAATACTTCTGGAGTATCAAACGGACAAGTTCTTGAATGGAATGGTTCAGATTGGGTCGTAGGTAATAAAACTTCAAATACTGACAATCAGGAAATTGAAACTTTTAACTTAGCTAACGGAATTTTGTCATTAGCACTTGAAGATGATGGACAATCTAATCAAACTGTAGATTTTTCAAATTTATACACCTTTAATTCACCATTATCACTAGCTTCTAGGACAATATCTT
Organism: Candidatus Moraniibacteriota bacterium; assembly: GCA_947311515.1. GTDB lineage: Bacteria > Patescibacteriota > Minisyncoccia > Moranbacterales > JALWEZ01. The sequence goes on from CAMZLB010000026.1 coordinate 28,647, forward strand.
TAAATTATGATGATGATACAATTGGGGTAAATGGAAGTAGTGAAATTTATGTAAAAGATGATGGAATTGATGATACAAAGATTAATTGGGGAACAGGAGCTAATCAAGTTTCAGCTAATGATATAGTAGTAGAAGATTCTGAGGGTTACTATACTCAATCGGATGTAGAAGATATTCTTCAAGATTTAGGGAAGAATGCAACGGATAGATGGTCTACAGGACTTGTTACAGGAGGAGAGTTGACTGATAATGGAGATAATGACATAAATATTGCAGCTGGGAGTGGTTTTGTAAGTAATTCCGCATATAAGTTAGAATCTGTTTCGTGGTCAGCTATATCTGATGAAAATTTACCATATGCAGGGAATAATTTTGTTTACATAGATAGAACGGGTAGTGTGTATATTTCTTCTGTAGAATCAAATATAAATGATTATATATATTTAGGATACGTTTTTACTATAAGTGGAAATACTGATATCGGGCTAATCTCATCAAATCCATACTATGTTGGGAATTATGCCAATAAAAATAATAAATGGATGAATGCCATTGTTGGTACAATGATTGAGGATGGAAATATTGTTTCTGAACATACTACAAATTTACAACTATCTATCAATGGAGGAACTATGTATTCAAGACTTAATGAATATAATTTTTCAGATACTACTAGTTTTATAAAATGGTATAAAAATGGTAATTGGACACAAGACACTTCCAACTTGAACACAGTAAATACTACTCAATACAACAGTATGAGTAGCGGATTAGTTAATATGACTAATAATTATTGGAAAAAAGATTTAATACTTAGAACATTAGATGGAAATATACATTATATATATGGACAGATAGAATATTCTACGGAAGATGCTGCGAAAAAAGCTCCTATGCCAGTAATACCTATTAATATCACACATGCAGATTCAGCTTATCTTGCAACAATTGTGTCTCAAAAAGGAGATACAACTATTGCTAATAGATTATATGATGTTCGTCCAAATATGAGTAGAGTCTTTGGATATGGAACTTCAGGTACAACTGGTTCTGTAGCTGATCACGGAAATTTAACTGGATTGGGAGATGATGATCATACGCAATACTTACTTGGAAGTGGAACTAGAGCTATGACAGGTAATCTAAATCTAGGAAATAATGCTATTACAAATATTGCAAGTCTAACAATGGCAGGGAGTCTTAAAAATACATCTACTACATCTGCACAATTAAATATAGGATATGATGTTTCAAATTATTTTACAACTTCAGTTGCTTCAAATGGATTAGTGACGCTCGATGCTTTTGGAACTGGTGCAGGATTTAATTTTTCTGACAATGTGCAGTTATCAGCTGGATTATTAGATACTAGTGGGGACATAGGAACTAGTGGTCAAATTTTAAGTAGTACTGCTACTGGAACAAATTGGATTGATACTTTCGCTCCAAATGCTGGAACATCAAATAATAATACACTTAGATGGAATGGAGCTACATGGGTTGAATCTTCTGTTTTGCAAAATGATGGTACAAATGTTACAGTATCTGGTAATATACTAGCAAGTTCTGCAACTTCTGATTTAGGATCTTCTACACAAGGATTTGATAATATTTATTCTGATCTAACACAGGGCTCAGCATTATTTATTGGTGCAAATGGACTTTTGACAGAAGATAATTCAAATTTCTTTTGGGATGATGGAAATGATAGGCTTGGAATTGGTACAAATTCTTCAGATTATACGTTGGATGTTGCTGGTGAAGTTGGAATTGATAGACATATATATCACAACGGAGATTCAAATACATATATGGACTTTACTTCGGATCGTTGGCAGCTATTCACAGGAGGGCAATCAATGATTGATGCACAATATAGTAGTAATGAGGTAACTATTAATGAAGGAGGTACTCAAACTGATTTCCGCATTGAAGGAGGAAATGAAGTTAATCTTTTGTTTACTGATGGCTCGGAGGATAGGGTTGGAATTGGAACAGATACTCCAAGTCAGATTTTGGATATTGTGGGAAATGTTGAGCTTAATGATTATTTATATTTTAGAAATGGAAGTTCTGAGTATCTGAGACATGATAATTCTACTTTTGTGCTTAGTGATGATTTGTTGCCTAGTGGAAATGATACTTTGGACTTAGGTGCTACAGGAAGTAGATGGCAAGACTTATATTTAGGACCACAGACCTTACATATCGGCTCATCGCTTACAGATGAGGGAACAATAGGATATGATACAACAAATAATATTCTATCTATTAATACTGATTCAACCACTAATGGTAATATTGCTTTCAACACAGATGACTTGTTTATAGACACTGTAAATTCAAGAGTGGGGATAGGTGACACAACTCCTGATGCAGATCTAGATGTAGCTGGAAGTTTTAGAGTCGATGAAGAGTTCTATGATAAAGATGGAGATTCTGGAACTATGGGGCAAGTTTTGTCTTCTACTGCTACTGGAACAGACTGGATTACGAACTCAACAAATCCTATTCCGTATATTTCTACGGTAAATAAATATAGAATGTTGCCATCTACTACAGGCACGTTTACATTGGAAGGGGTAAACTTTACTCCTACAACAGCGGTTTCTATAACTAATCCTACATTTACGGGAACAGTAGATTCGGTAAATGTACTTTCTCCGACAGAAATGGAAGTAACAGTAACTAGTGGTGCCACAGAAGAATTACATGATATTGTATTATCTAATTCAGGAGTATTAAATACTGCATGGACTGGAAATGGAGTGGATTTGTTTGAAGTAGCCACTTCAACTTGGAAGGATTTACGTTCTGGAGGAGATTCATTTACCGATGGAAATGGAGCTGGAAATGATATTAGGTACAGATCTGGTATGAGTATGAGTAGAGATGCTAATGGTATGTATTTCTCAGGAGCATCTCCTTGGTCATCTTGGGTTAAATTTGAAAGTTTAGGATGGACTAGAGGGACAAATCAAACAGTCCAATGGATATTTACTAATCCAGACGGAGCTATGATGATTGGTATAGGTTCAGATGCAACAAACGAGACTAGCACAGCTCAATATGCAGAAGCAGAAGTAGAAGCTTATTTTAGTAGCTCTACGAATATGTGGGGTCTATATGGAAATAATGGAACGGTAGGAAGTGCAGGAAGTCAAAATTATTCAACAGCTATTTCATCAGGAGGGGTTTATAAAATTAAATTTGAAAATGACGGTGATGCAGGAGATACAGTTACGCTCTACCAGATTCCATCAGCAGCTCCTGGTGATTGGGATAATGAAACAAATGTTATAATAACATTTAGCATTGGAGGGAGTCTTAATCCAGATGAAACAAATATCATGCCATTTATCATCCCTAGAAATGGTGGCACACAGAGATTTATTGCAGTTAAAGTTGAATAATTAATATTAATATATGTTATATAAAAAAAAATTTATAATTACACTGAATTTAATAATTGTATTTGTATTTTTTGCTAATGTAGTTTGTGCAGAAGAAATGGAAACTTATGAGGTAGATAATATGGAATTTACAGTGGGTAAACATGAACCAGAAAAAAGAGTAAATTCTAAAAAGAAAAAGGTGGAAATCATTACTCAAACAATAATTGTAGGTGAAGACGAGCAGTTACCTGAACTATCAGATGAATATTTAGAGGAAAATATTCTAGGTAGTAATAAGGAAAGTGAAAAAGAAAAAGAAAAAGAAAAAGAAAAAGAAAAAGAAAAAGGTGTTGAACTTGAAAAAGTAAAACTTGATAATGATGAGATTGTTCAAGAAAGAAGGGTGAATCCTATGGGAATTCTGACTAATGATGTCTGGAGAATTATTAAAGATGTAGTTTTCTCTGCTTCTGTGGTATTTGAAAATGTTGTTAGCTATTTAGATAGGGTTACATTTATGGATAGAGTGACATTTGCAGATAAGGATATGGCTGGTGAAGCTATTATAAAAAAAGGAAGTGGGGAGGTGCAAATTGTGTATGAAAAACAATTTATAACTAAACCAATAGTTACAGTAACAGCAAAAGACACTATGAATAATTTCTTCATTCAAGATGAGACAGAAGAGGGGTTCACTATACGTACAGAAGAAGTTATTGAAGAAGATTTATTATTTTCATGGATTGCTATAAAAATTGTAGATCCTATAATATTTAAATCAGAGAAGGATACAAAAAAAGCTGAAAACATAATTGAAACACAAGATGAAAAAAAAGATGATATAAAAAAAATTAAAGATGATATTGATGTAGAAGATAAGAGTGAAGGGATTAAAAATTTGGATGATGAAAATAAATTAGAAATAATTGAAGATGAAATTGGGGAGGATAATGAAGTGAATATAGATAAATAAAAATGTAAAATTATGAGTAAATATAAATATTTAGTTATAGTAATATTTAGTATGTGTCCAACTGTTATATTTGCTATTTCATCATCTAATTATCAAATTAATCCTTTGAATGTTGGTGATGCTGGTGGAAATGGAAGTAATTCGGTTAATCATCAACTTAGTGAACAACAAATTGGAGATGTGACTGTGGATATTTCAAATAGCACTAATTATAAAATTCATCATGGGTATCTTTATCCTAAGGGAGATGTGACTATAGATTTTACGGTTATTCCGGAAAAGAGAATTCCTTTGGTGGGAAATAATGGTACCAGGGTAACTATTGATGTTTACGCAGTGGGAGGTAATACTCCATTACATTCTTATTCTTATTATGACACGGACAATAACGGACACTATACCGGGTTGCAGTTAACTGGGACTGGTCCAGGCACTTATGACATTGCGGTAAAAGGATATGCCCACCTCCGCAAGAGGTTAAATAACGTTGTGCTTAGTGGTGGAGTGAATAATATTGATTTTACTTTTGTTGGTAGCGAGAAACTTCTTTGTGGGGATGTTTATACCAATGGTTCTTATCCGGATGGGGACAATATGGTTAATTCCGTTGATGTAACTTATCTTACTTCTAAGTGGGCAGTAAATGATGCTGGGGTTTCTGATGAGCGAGCAGATGTGGATGAAAATGGGCAGATTAATTCTTTGGATATGACGAAGACTGTTAATAATTATGCAGTGGTGGGAGATTAAAGCGCTCCGCTTTAATTTTAAATGACTAAATATTTAAACTATAAAATTTATGAAAAAGTTAATTTATTGGTTGTAGAAGTTGGGGATTTTGAGAACTTCAAAATATGTAGCTAAAAATAGTGGAGAGTTAAATAAGGCTGTAGCAAGTGACGGAGGGATGATACAAAGTCAAAAGGAAATTGATGAGAAATATAAACAAAAAGAAGAAAATGATAATAAAAATAAGAAAAGTTTTGGCAGAAAAGTTTTGTAGTTTATTAATTGAGATATATTCTTTATAAAGTGATATTATATTGACATATATGAGTCTTTGTTTTATTTGATTGTTCTCGGTTCATTATTTAATTCAAATATAATGCAGATATTCGTTACATTTCATGTTATACTAAAAATATCTAAAATAATTAAAATACTATGCAAGGTTTATCAAAAAAAGAGGTTTTATTAAGACAACAAAGGTTTGGCTTTAATGAAATAAAGAAAAATAAAGAAAATTATTTTATCAAATTTTTAAAAAAGTTTTGGGCACCAATACCTTGGATGATAGAAATAGCCTTGATATTTTCAGCGATATTACATGATTGGATAAATTTTGTAATCATATTAATACTATTATTCGTAAATATAATAGTAGATTATATACAAGATACTAAAGCAACTCACGCCTTATCAAAATTAGAAGAAACTCTCGCATCACAAGCCATCGTATTACGTGAAAATAAATTTATTCAAATATTAGCGAGAGAATTAGTTCCTGGTGACATTATAAAATTAAAAATCGGAGACATTATTCCTGCAGATGTTGAACTATTGTCTGAAGGATATCTTTTAATAGACCAATCTACGTTAACAGGAGAATCTTTACCGACAAGTAAAAAAAATGGAGATGTTGTTTATTCTGGTAGCAGTATAAAACAAGGTGATATGTTAGCTAAGGTAACCGCAACAGGATTCAATACCTTTATGGGTAAAAGTGCTCAATTGATCACAGAAGCGGAAGATGATAATGAGACTCACTTTCAAAAAGCAGTTTTACATATTGGAAATTTTTTGATACTTATTTCACTCATATTAGCTGTACTAATTTTAATTGCAGCATTTATCAGACATGATTCTATTATAGAAACTATCAGATTTATAATAGTATTGCTCATTGCTTCAATTCCAGTAGCATTGCCCGCTGTATTATCTGTAACTATGGCAATAGGTGCTCTAGAAATAGCGAAAAAGAAGGCAATTATTAAAAATTTAACCGCTATTGAAGAAATGGCTGGCACTGATGTGCTTTGTTCAGATAAGACAGGGACATTGACCCAAAATAAACTGACTATAAAAAATCCTATAACCTATTCCAAATATACTGAAGATGATTTATTTACCTGTGCAATCTTAGCTAGTACACAAGAAAATAATGACCCTATAGAGGCGCCTATATATAAATATGCAAAAATTAATTTTTTAGCAAAAGATGTCAAAAAATATAAACTTTTATCATTTATTCCTTTTGATTCTTTATTAAAAAAAACAGAAGCTAAATATAGTTTAAACAGTAAATTTATAAAAGTATATAAAGGCGCTCCTCAAGTTATAGCACAATTATCAAATAATTCTGAAATAAAGAACAAATTATTAAGTGATGTGACAAAATTAGCTAATAGAGGCTACCGATCGTTAGCTGTAGCATATAGTATTGAATCCGATACTGAAGTTGATCTCGTAGGATTAATACCATTATTAGATCCACCTAGGACAGATTCTGTAACTGTAATAAAAAAGATACGTCAACTGGGTATAGATGTTAAAATGTTGACTGGTGATAATCAAGAAATAGCAAAGGAGATAGCGAATTTATTAAATATAGGCTCTAACATTTTACCAATTTCAGAGATGAGAACTAATGATAAATTTAATGAGCACATAATACTAACTAAAATCATAGCGAAAGGATTGTATCACAAACTTAATAAAACAATAACACCTGAAGAACTTGAGATATTTAGCACACAAATAGCACAAGAAGTAAAAAAAACATTAAAAAATATCGATGTATCTACAAACTACATTAAGCAACATGAATCCGATATAATTGAACTTATAGAACGTGCTGATGGTTTTTCAGAGGTGTTACCTGAAGATAAATTCTTTATAATTGATAAATTACAAAAGAATAATCACTTTGTGGCAATGACTGGAGATGGCGTAAATGATGCTCCTGCTTTAAAAAAAGCTGATATAGGCATTGCAGTATCTGGTGCTACAGACGCAGCTAGAGCTGCATCTGATATGGTTTTATTATCGCCTGGATTATCAGTCATAGAATCAGCAATCAAAATGTCTCGCGAAACCTTTGAACGTATGAAAGGTTATGCAACATTTAGAATTGCTGAAACAATACGAATTATGCTATTTATGGCTTTATCTATCATTGTGTTTAATTTTTATCCGATTACAGCAGTAATGATAATAATATTAGCATTACTCAATGACATTCCTGTGATGATGATTGCTTACGATAATGCACCTGCAAACAACAATCCTGTTCACTGGGATATGAGAGAGGTATTAACAATTTCTTTTGTACTTGGAATTGCTGGGGTAATTTCATCTTTTTTGATATTTTATTATCTTAAAATTCATTCATATTCAACAATATTCATTCAAGCTATTTTATTCCTTAAACTAGATGTCGCTGGACATTCAACATTATATTTAACAAGAACTGGAAAAAAACACTTTTGGACAAAACCATTTCCTTCATTTAAATTTTTTATACCAGCATTTACAACTCGTGTATTAGGAACATTCATTGCAGTCTATGGTATTTTTATGGAACCAATCGGATGGAAAATGGCTGGTATTATTTGGATATATGCACTACTGTGGTGGATATTCAATGATTATCTAAAGGTGTGGACGTATAAACTAATAGAGAAAACTTCCAAAACTAAAATGCATTATAAATCAATTAAAACATCTTCTGCTATATAGATATAATTTTTATTTATTATTTATTACATTTCGACTATAGTCATCATTGCACTAAATAAATAACTGCCATGTTTCTTTGTTGAAAAAAATATTATTAAATACATCTTTCCGAGCGATACAGCATTTTCTTTTAGTTTTGAAAAAGCGAAAATTGTATAAATAATGAATGCAATGATTCCACCAAAGTACAAAACATCAAGGAATACTAAACTATATAGCCAAATATTTGTTAACCTAGTAGTTTCCAGCATAGATGAAATATTACTTATGCCAGTAATAAAATTTATAATTATAGAAACAAATAAACCAAAGAGAAATAATGAGAGCCAACCGCCCACCCCTTTTATCTTAACAGTTTCTTTTTTATCATTATAATTAGCAGGTATTTTTTGCTCTTTTTTAACTTTTGGATTATTCGATTTCCAACCAAGTGTATAAAAAATTAAAACAGCGGGCATAAGCAAAAGTAAAATAATTGAAAATCCAGAAGGTGAATATTGATCAAGTGCATAAATTAAATCGCCAAAAATGAACAATAAACCAAATATCCATAGTGTAATTAATTGCCCTTTTATGCAACTCGTTTTTATCCGAAGTTTATGTCGGATAAAAACTGTAATTTGTGATAAATGCGAATATATGATAATATTTATCATACAATTCACATACATATATTATATATGAAAGATATATTATTACAAACAGAAAATTTGTTAA